>DASVIU010000726.1:0-1904 GCA_036386275.1 Bacteroidota bacterium
CGCGATATTCGCGGCCATCGGCGTCCTCTGGCTGAAGATGCTCGACAAGTAACTTCAGCAACCTCGTGAAAAACCGGCGTGTCAGGAACGCATTTGCCGTCTTCACGCGGGGCCTTCACCCCGTTAACAGGTTTAGAGGAACTCTCGTAAAGGGCGGAGAATCCGGTCCGTCTTGATGCCCGAGGCAGGGGCAGGAAGGACGGGGGGCTTGGGATTCCCGAGCTTCGGGAGCTTTGCCAGCTTCGGGACGAAAACAAGAGGCTGAAGGGTATCGTGGCGGACCTGACGCTGGACCGGACGATTCTGCAGGAGGCCCTGCGAAAAAGATGGTGAGGCCTGCGCAGCGATGGATCGTGGCGGCGTGGGCTGAGTCGGCCTACCAGGTGTCCCAGAGGAGGGCGTGCCGGGCGGCGGGAGTCTGCCGGTCGCTGGTTCGTTATCAGAGCCGGCGAGCGAGTGACGAGCCGCTCCGTAGGCGCCTTCGGGAGATGGCGGGCGTTCGGGCCCACGCCGGCTACCGGCAGTTGCACGTGTACCTGAAGCGCGAGGGCTGGAGGATTAACCACAAGCGGCTCTACAGGCTGTACGTGATCGTTCTTCAGGTTGTCGAGGGCCTGGTCGAGACCGGCCGGCATCGAGGGGACGTTCTTGAGCTCCTCGGGAGAGAGCGAGTAAATGTCCTCGTCGAGCGGCGCGCCCGGGCTGAGCTTGTTCTGGATGCCGTCGAGCCCTGTGCCTCGCCAGAATCCCATAGGGTGTCCGAATGGAGGCATAGGTGCCTCAGCCGATTGGGGTTCCCGCTTTCCCCGGGCTGGCCCCTTCTGGGGTTCCCCGCTGTTTCGCATGGACAAGAGGGGCCGGGGGTTGAGGCGCCGCTCGGGAGAAAGCCTCCGCTCCGGAGCCCGATCAAGGCGCTGCGCGCCCCCTCCGCTTCGCTATCGCCCTTCGGGTGACGGTCTCGTGCGCTTCGACTGAGGACTGTTGGCGGCCACGAGGAACTGAGGGTTTTGACCAGGTGTCGACATCACCATCGCATCTGCACCCATTGAACCTGGCGCTGGCACAGCCGGCAGGCCACCTCAGCGCCCGATCGGCTGGCTCCGTGGACTCGAATTGCCACGCCCTGGAAGCCCAGGGCAGTACTCGACTTGACACCGCACCTAGCAGGATGCGTCACCGCCACCGGACGGGCGTTCTCCCGATACCGACGCTGGCGGGCTTGATGACGGAGCCTCCCCTCAGCTGTCTGCTGGTACCGACGTCCCGCAGGGGCGAGCTGCTCCGTCCGGGCGGCGTCTCTGCAGAGACGGGAGCAGTAGGCCTGGCCCCGATCGCAGCTGGCGCAGACGAAGAACGTGACACCGCACCCCGCGCCCCTGCAGGTTCTCATCCGACACATCTCGGCGGGTGCGGGGAGCTTCAGGTTTCTCGATCGCGTTCGAGACGCGCCTCCGGCGCGGATGATGCTGCCCCCCTAAGATCGACGAGGGTCAGATTCCCTCGGATTCAGGTGTCCGCGGACACGTCGAAGAGGTTCTTGAAGAAGTCGAAGATTCCCATCGTCGCGTTGCCTCGCCGGGCCGGAGGGTAGCACTGGAAGAAATGAGGGCCGCGAGGCCGGAGCGACGACGCGCGGTTCGCCATGAGAGCTTTCGTGAGTTGCGGTCGTTCGCCTCCCTGACCTCATCGTTCGCAGCGGCGGGATCGTTCCCGTCCTCCGCGTGAGTGCTGCAGTGACTGCGCCGCCCCATCACGCCGAACGCAAACGCTTCGCCCGACCCATCGAAGTGGTCCCCCGTATCGGGGGCTTTCCACGGAAGTGGCAGTTCTTGTTCGCAGCCTCCCAGTTCCGGCCGCTGGCCCAATTCGTGAAGTCGCCACGCCGGGACCTCCCCGTTCAGGAC
>DASVIU010000727.1:0-8199 GCA_036386275.1 Bacteroidota bacterium
CCGCCGCCGAAGGACTGGCGAAGGTCACGACATCGAACTCCCCCGACACGACGCGGTGGACGAAGCTTCCCCGATCGATCCCCTCCGGCACCGATGTCACATAGACGGTCACCGTCTCGACAATCGCTCCCCCGCCCCGAAGCGCATCCGGCACCGTTTCGCGCGCGATGCTCCCCCGCGGGATGAGCACGCGCTTCCCCGCCAGCGAATCACCCAGCGCCGCGGCGAGAGATGCCCCGGCGAATTTCTCAGGCACGAGGATGACCGGGACGCCGCTCCCGGTCAGCGCGGAGGCGGTGGCCTCGCCCACCGCCACCGCCCGCGCATGCGCGAGCGACGCAGGGGGGACTCCGAGCATGCGGGTTCTTCCGACGAAGCTCTCCACGGCGTTCACGCTTGTGAACACAAGCGCGTCAAATGTCCCGAGACGTCCGATTGCGGCGTCGCACTCTGTCCACGCCCGTGGAGGACCCGTCGCGATCATCGGCACAACGACGGCGGTCCCCCCCCGCAATTCGATCTCCCGGATCATCTCCCCGGCCTGTTCGTGCTGCCGCGTGACCAGGATCCTCCGGTTGCGCATCGTCATGGGAGGGGACCGCCGGCGCGGATTTCACGCAGGATCCTGTCCGCCCCGCCGGCAAGGAGCGTCTCAGCAAGAGCCCTGCCGATCTCTGCGGCTCCGGAGGGGTGGCCGTGCGTCCTGCCGCGGACCACCGTCCCGCCGTCGAGAGAGGCCACCATCGCATCGATGAGCAGCGACTCCCCCTCACCTGTCTTCTCGATCCGCGCGTAGGCACCGATCGGGACCTGGCACCCTCCCTCCAGAATGCGGAGCAATGCACGTTCGGCCCTGACGGCGCATGCGGTGGAATGATCATCCAGACCTGCGAGTACGGAGGCAGTACGGGCGTCCCCGGCCCGGATTTCCACGCCGATCGCCCCCTGTCCCACCGCCGGGAGTATGACGTCAACGGGAATTAATTCGCCGATGAAGTCTTCCCATCCCAGCCTCCTGACGCCTGCGCACGCCAGTATCATGCCTGCCCACTCCGAATCCCTCAGCTTCTGCATCCGCGTGTTCAGGTTGCCGCGTATGTCGACGATCCGGATATCGGGGCGCTTCGCGAGGATCTGGCTCCTCCTCCGGAGACTACCGGTTGCTATGCTTGCCCCCTGTTTCTGGCCGAGGAGCGTCCGGACCGGATTGGCGGGATGCGGGATGAAGACATCGCGGACGTCCTCGCGCCGGCACGTTGCGCCGAGTGTGAGCCCGGGGGGAAGCTCCGTCGGCAGGTCCTTCAGACTGTGAACGGCGCAATCGATGCGGTCCCCCAGGAGGGCTTCCTCGATCTCGCGCGTGAAGAGCCCCATGTCCCCTATCGCTGAGAGAGGGGAGTCGAGTATCCTGTCCCCCTTCGTCCTGATGACCTCAATGGAAACTTCACAGGCCGGGGCCATTTTTCTTATCTCCGATTCCACCCAGCGCGCCTGCCAGAGCGCGAGATCGCTCCCCCGGGTGCCGACCCTCAACACGTTAGTCTTCATGCCCCCCCTTTTCATGCCCTCCCTCCCCGTTGCGGGAGATACCGAAGAGCTCGCGGAGGGCTTTGACGCGGTTCAGCACTTCCGCGCTATACCCGTGCGATTCGGTCCCCTGCTTCAGCACGGTTGTCGGTCCGTGGAGGATCTTGTTCACGATCCTCCGTGTGACGAGCTCGAGCAACTCCCTGTCCTCGGGCTTGAACCGGTTGACGTTCCTCATCACTTCCTGCGAGCGGATTGCCTCCAGGGATTCCCGGAATTCCTGAATCGTCGGGCCCACCTCGAGCGCGTTCTGCCAGCGGAAGAAGGAGATCAGCTCCTCCCTGATGATCCGCGTGACTTTCGGGATCTCCCCCCTTCGCCTGTCAAGGTTCCGGTCCACGATCGTACTGAGCGCGTCAATATCGTACAGGAAGACGTTCTCTATTCTTCCCGCCGCCGGGTTCACGTTCCTCGGGAGGCCGATATCGATGATGAAGAGCGGGTTGTTGGACCGCTGCCTCATGACCTTTTGCACTTCTTCGGGTTGCACGATGTAGGACGGGCTCGTGACCGAAGTGACGACGATGTCCACGGATCGGAGAGCATCGACGATCTCTTCGTAGTCGATCACCGTCCCTCCCATCGCCGCCACGAGCGCCTCCGCCCTTTCGCGCGTCCGGTTCGCAACCTTCACCTGCCCGATCCCCCTCCCCACGAGGTGACGCAGCGTCAGTTCGCCGGTCTCGCCCGCACCGATAAGAAGGACGGACTTCTTCGCCAGGTCGGCGTAGATCTTGCTCGCCAGTTCCACGGCGGCATAGCTGACGGAGACAGCCCCCTCGCAGATCGACGTTTCGGTCCGCACCCGCTTGCCGACGTGGAGCGTCGACTGCATGAGCCGGTTCATCACCGGCCCCATGGTCCCGCTCTCCTTTGCCAGGTTGAACCCTTCCTTGATCTGGCCGAGGATCTGGACGTCACCGATGACCATCGATTCGACCCCCGCGGCCACCCGGAAGAGGTGGGCGATCGCGCCGCCGGCGTGTGCGGCGACAAAATGATCCGCGCTGACGGAGGAGTTGGCGCCTTTCGCGTCGATGAGGAACCGCTTCAGCGCCGCCTCATCCACCGCATCCCCCCCGGCGACGCCATACAGCTCGGTCCTGTTGCATGTGGAGACAAGCACGCACTCCGCAAGGTGCTGCTGCTCCTTCAGCCGGGGAAGGGTGGCTTTGATTTCGTCGTCCGAAAGCCACATCCTTTCGCGGACTTCGAGCGCCGCGGTGTGGTGGCTGATCCCGATGGAGTGAAGGTTCATTCTTAGTGGAAGCTGTGGAAGCCGCTCAGGGAGAGGTTTATCACGGTCATGGAGAGGAACACAAAACAGAACGCCACAAGCGTGATGATCATCGTCTTCCTCCCCTGCCAGCCCAGCCGCTTCTTCGCCCCGAGGGCAAGCGCGTAGAGGCACCAGATCACCAGTGTCCCGACGAGCTTGGGATCCCAGTACGAGAAGTCGTGAAACACGCGCGGGAGCCAGATCACCCCTATGACGATGGCCACGCCGAGGGCAACGAAACCGAACACTTCCGCTTTGTGGCTCATCGTTTCGAGCATCTCGAGATTGGGGAGCCGGTTGTAGATCAGCCCGAAGCGGGATGATTTGATCTCGTGATAGAGCATGAGATAGAGGAACCCGTAGGCGGCCGAGAGCGAGATCGCCGTGTACCCGAGGAGTGCGGCTGAGACGTGAAATCCCAGGACGATGCTGTGGAGATATTCCGGGATGTCGAACCGGGGCCTGATGAACACCGACGAAGCGGTCTGGAACGCGAATGCGAGGAAGAGTATGAAAAAGCCGGTGGCACTCGCCCTGGTCCGGAGCTCGATATACGTGTACCCGATCGCAATCGATGCCGCAAGCACGGTCATGATCTCGAACACCGAGGTGATGGGAGGATGATCGAACGCGAACGTCCTCACAATCAGATAGACGCAATGGAGTGTTACCGTGACGAGAAGGGCCGGGGTCTTGATACGGGCCAGACGGGGATAGTCCCCGAAGAACGACAACCCGTACACCGTGGTGAGCCCCGCGTACATCACGGGGACCAGTATGAGGAGGAACAGTACCACTGGCTGAAGGTTCATCGGTCGGAAGCTTTCTTTCGGGTATGAACAATGAAAATATAAGGAATTTCCGCGAGAAACTAAACCTCCCGGTTGCTCCGTAGCCCGCCGATTGGTATCTTGGGAGAATGGAGATTGAAGCCACGTTTGTCTGCGTTTTCTGCTTCCAGGTCAACGACGCGCTCGTCGATGCCTCCGGGGGGCCGAAGCAGGAGTATACGGAGGATTGCCAGGTTTGCTGCCGGCCGAATTTCCTGCATGTGACAATCGACCCATCCCTTGAGGAAGCCAGCGTCGAGGCCACCCCGCCGTGAGGGCGGGGGACCACACTGAACCTTTTTGAACGATCCCGGCATCTCACACGTGACAGCCACAGAGATAAGAAAGCTTAATGAGAACAGCGTGATCGCTGCCGCACGCGCGGGTGATATGCGGGCGTTCAGCGAACTCGTCCGGCGGTACGAACAGACCGTCTACCGCTATTCGTTCAAGCTCTGCCGTGACAGGGAGAAGGCCGAAGAGACGTTTCAGGACACGTTCATCAACGTGTATAGGAAACTCGGCACGTTCGACGGGAGGTCCCGGTTCTCCACCTGGCTCTATGCCATCGTCACGAACAACTGCCTGATGAGGCACCGGAAGCGGAAGATCCGGGAGATCGAGGAATCGCTGGAGGCCCTGGAGTCGCCTGCGACGTCGGCGGACGGGAAGTTCACTCATGACATCGCCCGCTGGGACGAGACGCCGGCCGACCTTGTCCTGGACAAGGAACTCCGCGCGCAGATCGAGAAGGCGATCGGGAAACTCCCCCCCGACTACAGGATTGTATTCACGCTGAGGGACATGGAGGGAAAATCGACGGAAGAAACAGCTAAAATCGCCGGGATATCGAAGGAGGCCGCAAAATCGCGCCTCCGCCGCGCGCGTGCATTCCTGCGGGATGAGCTCACCCCGTACATGGCACGCCCGGTGCGGAGGAACGGCCGATGAAATGCACCGACGTCTATCTTCACATCTGCGACAACCTCGACCAGAGGCTCGGAACCCGCCGCTGCCGCGAGATCAGGCTGCATCTCAAGGTCTGCCGCAACTGCAGTGCGTACCTCGCGTCACTGAAGCGCACGGTCATCATGTATCGCTCCCTCCCTTCGCCACGACTTCCGCGGGGGGCACATGACCGCCTGATCAGGGCCCTCCATGAGCACGGATGCTTCCCCGGGCCCGGGAGCCGGCCCCGCAAACGCTCTGTGCGCAGACGGAAGTAACGGGGAACGTTCAGGCGCCCCTCCCGAGACGGCTCTTCCGGTATCCATACGCAAAGTATATCACCATGCCGATGATGAGCCACACGCCGAACCTCAGCCATGTGACTCCCGGGAGTCCCATCATGAGATAGATACAGGAGAGTATCCCCAGGACCGGGACGAGGGGGACAAAGGGGGTCCGGAACGCCCGCTTCCTCCCGGGCTCCTTGTGCCGGAGGACGATCACCCCCGCACAGACGAGTACGAACGCGAAGAGGGTCCCGATGTTCGTCAGCTCGACGATCTCATTGATATTGGCGATCGCCGAAACCGCAGCGACAACTACTCCCGTCCAGATCGTGGTGACGTGCGGGGTACGGTATTTCGGATGGACGCTGGCAAAGTAACGGGGAAGAAGTCCGTCCCGCGACATGGAAAAGAATATCCTGGGTTGGCCGTACTGGAAAACGAGAAGTACGGCGCTCATTGAGACGACGGCACCGAACGCGACGATCCCGGCGGAGACATCGGCGCCGACGTACGCGAATGCCGCTGCCAGAGGGTCGGCGACCCCGAGGTGGGTCCAGGGTACCATCCCGGTCAGGACAAGCGCGACGCCGACGTAAATTACCGTGCAGACCAGGAGCGACCCGATGATGCCGATCGGCAGGTCTCTCGACGGCCTCCGGCACTCCTCCGCCGCCGTGGAGATCGCGTCAAACCCGATATACGCGAAAAAGATCAGGCTTGCCCCCACCCAGACGCCGTGGAAGCCGTTCGGCATGAAGGGACTCCAGTTCTCAGGTTTCACGAACTTCGCCCCGGAGTATATAAAAAAGCAGAGTATGAGAAGCTTGATACCCACCATCACGTTGTTCGCCCGGGCGGATTCCTTGACCCCCACAACAAGCAGCCAGGTGATGAGCATGACGATCAGGACCGCCAGCGCATTGAATATGAGCGGGATCCCCGCCACGACCGGATGCGAGATCCAGGCGTCATGCGCCAGGACGACGGCAGGATCGGTCTGGCCCGACTGGATAAGGGCGTCCGCCGCCTGGTGGGCCGAGCGGTAGTCCACCGCCAGCCACGCGGGGATATGGAAGCCGAGTCCGGTGCAGAGCTGGTGAAAGTAGGCTGCCCATGCGATGGCGACCGCGACGTTCCCCACCGCGTATTCGATAATGAGATCCCAGCCAATGACCCAGGCCACCAGCTCGCCGAGCGTCGCGTACGAGTACGTATAGGCGCTTCCCGATATCGGGACGAGCGATGCGAATTCCGCGTAACAGAGGCCGCAGAAAGCGCAGGCCACCGCGGTCAGTATGAACGAAAGCACGATCGCGGGTCCCGCACCCGCGCGCGTCGCGTCCCCTGCCACCGCGGTCCCGATCGTCGCAAAAATCCCCGACCCGATGATCGCACCGATACCGAGCATGATCACATCGAACGCCCCGAGGACCCGTTTCAGCTGCCGGTCGGGCTCTTCGGCTTCCTTCATTATCGCATCGAGATCTTTCGTACGGAACAGAGGATGGGGCATGGGGTCCTCAAGCGTGGGACGGGAATTGGGTCAAAGACGCGTTGCGTACGGGGGCGCAAGAATCACTGCGGGCTGGATTTCGGCGACGAGGGACCCGCGCTGCACCTGAGATACTCCCGGCAGATCCTTTTCATCGCCGTGTTCGCGGAGTTGAATGCCCAGATGATCGACCCTCCCTTTGTGCCGGCACTCAGGTCGCCGATGAGAAACATCCCCCTGACATTGGTCTCATGCGCCTCCTGCACGTACGGCTCCTCGCCGTCGAATTCGATGCCGATCGTCTTCAGGAAATTGCGCGGTGTCGTGCCGCCGAGCGCGTACAGGACATAGTCGTACGTCCTCGTCCCCAACCCGGGCTCCGCAAACACGACCCCGGGCTTCCCCGATGCATCCGTCAGGGCTTTGACGTTCGACCCGGACAGGATCTCGACCTGCCCCCGTTCCACCAGTGCGAGTATGCTCTGGCGGTTGATATCGTTCATCCTGGAAAAATCGTGGCGGCGGTAGCTGAGGGTGATCCGGTTCCCCTTCTGCACGAGGTACTGGCAGTATTCCGACGCGGAGTCTCCGCCGCCCACGACGAGGGCGTCCGCGCCGGCGACGTCCGTTGTTGTCACGTCGAAGAGTATCCTGTCTTTGAGCGAGGGGGGAATCCTGTATGCCGGCTTGTTCGGTTTCCCCAGAATGCCGATCGCGATCACCACCACTGTCGTATCGTACGATCCTCGGTCTGTCGTGATCGTGAATCTCTGTTCCGCAGAGTCCTTGTGGATCTTGAAGACCGTCTCTTCGTAATGGACGGTGATGGAGTTTTCGCTGATCGTCCGATCCAGGTAGGAGATTGTTTCATGCTTGGATGAATCGACGAGACACATCACGCCCGTGCAGGCGGCTTCGAATCCCTTGTAATTCGCCGTCACAAGCTTGTTGTCGGGGTAGTATTTCTTGATCGAAAAGGAGTGTTCCCCGGCCTTCTCCAGAATGAGTATGTTGCCGGGGCTGATGCCGGCGGCGCGGGCTTCGGATGCCATGCTTATCCCCGCGGGGCCCGCCCCGATCACAATCATGTCATACATGAAACAAATCCGGTCTGTGCGTGGAGCTATTATCGAACTGTCAATTTAGAAGGAAACCGGAGAACTCCAAACGAAGAATTGCGCCGCGGCCGGAGCCGGACCCGGCTGGAGGAGGAGGAGGAAAAGCTACGGCCCTTCCCCCGCCGCTGAGACGGCGGGAGAAGGGCCGCGGCACAGAATCGCCTGCCCGGCATGCGTCACATCGGCTGTCCCACCCAGGCATACGAAGTTTTCTCGAACTGGATCGCCCCCTTCACGATGCGATGGTCGCCGGCGCGCATTGAAGGGACCCCGGTTCCTTCCCGGCGGTCGAACGCAAATACGACATTCGTCCCCTGGTCCGGAGAATTAACGCATTCCACAGACCCCTCGAATGTCATCATGTAGACCCGCACGCCGGAGAGGATATACTCTTTCCCCCCGGTTTGCCTGAAACCCGTGAGTTTCAAATTTCCCTGCGAATTGTCCTGTACAAGCTTCGCGACAACCTGTTGCCCGTCGGAGGCGGAGGGCCCTGCGAGATACAGTTTCGAGAATACGATCACTCCGAAAAGCGCGACAATGATTGCGATTGTTCTCATACGACCCCCGGTCTCAGTGTGCTTCTATTTTCGCCGGCGCCGATCTCCCGATTCGCCGGCTTGTCATTCGACCGAAGTTGATACAAAACATGTACCAC
>DASVIU010000728.1:0-2454 GCA_036386275.1 Bacteroidota bacterium
AAGGTGCATATATTCGAGCCGTTCTTCACCACGAAGGAAAAAGGGAGCGGAACGGGTCTGGGCCTTGCGACGACCTACGGTGCGGTACATCAGGCGGGTGGCTCCATCGAGGTGTCCTCGGAGGTCGGGATCGGAACGTCCTTCAAAATCTACCTGCCGCGTGTAGAAGAAGAGGTCGTGAACCCGGTGAAAGACGACCGCCCGACCGAGCAGCCGGGAGGGACGGAGACGGTGCTGATCGTGGAGGACGAGGGCATACTGCGGAACCTGTGCGTCCAGATCCTGGAGCAGTTGGGGTACAGGGTGCTGCAGGCCCGGAATGGGAACGAGGCGATCGCAGAGGTGCAAGGATTCGCCGATCGGATCGACCTGCTGCTGACGGACGTGGTGATGCCGGGGATGAACGGAAGCGAACTTGCGAAGCAACTGGTCCTGCACAACCCGGAGATGAAGGTACTATTCACGTCCGGCTACACGGAAGACGTGATCTCCCACCATGGAGTGCTAGCCGAGGGCGTGTCCTTCATAGGCAAGCCGTACACCCCGTTGGCGCTCGCGAGGAAGATCCGGGAAGTCCTCGACAAGGCGTGATGGGATAGCAGTTCACCGGAGCTCGCCTCCTCGGGTCAGGCGCAGTAGAAAACGATTTCATTGTTTCCCGGACAGGACGCGGTCGAAGGAGACCGGACCTGCGCCGCGCACCATCACCGCGAGCGCCAGCGCCATCGCGAGGATATGGTATTCGAACCCCTCGTTTCCCGCGGGCATCCGCCCCGTCCAGTTCATGAAAAACCCAACCTTGGAGTGGACCATCGTCACCGCAACCGCCATGACGCAGAAGATCCCGAAGGCGGCCACGCGGGCGAGGAGACCGACGAACAGACCCAGGCTGCCGAGGAACTCCGCCGCGATCACCAGCAGCGCGAACACCGTCGGGACGCCCATTTTCCCGGTGAAGAAACCCAAGGTGCCGCTGAACCCGTCCCCGCCGAACCATCCCAGCGCCTTCTGGGCACCGTGAGGAAAGATGACGACCGCCAGCGCCAGCCGCAGGATCAGGTCCGTCACATCATCGGAAGTTTGCAACAACCGTTTCCACATGCGCTTTCCCTCCTCTTTGGGCTTGGAGAAGGTCCCCATCATGATCCCCATGACGGAAGTGAACTCGCCCGAGCCGAATCTTATCGGGTGAACCTTGAGCTTGTGTCCGGCGCGTAGACGAACAGGATGATTTCATCATGAAACTACCATCCCATCCAGTCAAGCGCAGTTCACAACACCTTCCCAGCGCTCCATAGGACAAACACCGATCCGAAATTAGGACAAACGGCGATTCGCGTTTCGGACAGAAGCCGATTCCGAAGCCTGGCGGGAAGGATTAGCGTGTCAGTAGTCTGAGAGTGCGTGCGCCTGCCGGCTGCAGGACGAGGGAAACAGGAGGAAACGGTGCGAGCGGTCACGGTCTATCGATTGGATAACGGCAGCAATACCGGATATCGCACCAGGCATCCGATTGGTTCCGTATTGGAGCTGCGAAAAAATGAACAGGTGAACAACCACAACGACCTGTTGCGGCCGGCATGGAGACTCACCGCGTCGGATACGGCGACGCCGTCCTCACGCTCGTGACGTGCCGTCCGGTCAAGTACTTGGGGCATGCGCCGAACCGGTTCATCGTGCGCGGCTCCCGGTCTTCGCCGTGAGTGCCGCGAGCGGCTCTCCAAAGGTGGCTGACGCTGGCGGCGATCGCGTCCCCATGGCCGGGGCCCCTCCAGTTCCGCCGCTCCCCACGACAGGTCGGCCGGCCGAACAGCAACGCGACACGGGCGATCGGCCGCGTGACGCCTGCTTCGAGCTATCACCCAAGACCATGGTGTTGCTCGTTCTCGTCGTCGCTTCCCTCTGGCTGCTGATCCGGCTCTGGCCTGTCCTCCTCGTGCTCGTCGTCGCTCTCCTCGTCGCCGGCACGTTGAGCCCTGACGTCCGCTGGCTCGAAAAGAAGCACGTGAGGCGCGGGTTCGGAATCGCGATCGTCTTCACGATCTTCTTCATCCTCGCGCTTCTCGCCGTCGTCCTCACGATCCCGGCGCTGGTGTCGCAGGCAGTGGCGCTTCTCGAAAACGAGCCCGCGTTGCGCGCGCGACTCGCGGACCATCTCGCCGGCTCTCCCCTGAGCGCCCCGCTCGCGACTTGGCTTCGCGGCCTCAAGGCCGACGCGCTGACGGGTGCCCTTGGCGCGATGGCGTTCGATTTCTCCCTCCGCGTATTCATCATAGTCGCCTATGGGTTGAGCGCCCTCTTCCTCGGGCTCTACATCATCATCGCCCGAGATCGGCTCCGGGGGGGGCTCTTCGCCCTCGTCCCCCGCTCGCACCACATCCGGCTCTCCCGCATCATGATGAACCTCGAGACGATCGTCGTCGCGTACATCCGTGGGCAGATGGTCACGTGCCT
>DASVIU010000729.1:0-9164 GCA_036386275.1 Bacteroidota bacterium
GCCTGTATCCTGTTGGTGTCCTGGTACTCGTCCACCATCATATATCTGTATCGTTCCGAGAGTGTGCGCCGGACCCTATCGTTGTCGCGCAGGAGCTTCCGCAGGTAGATCAGGAGGTCGTCGTAATCCATCATATTGTGTTTGGCCTTGTATTGCTCGAACGCCGACTGGAGCCGGAGGATATCCTCGAGGAAATCCTCGTAATGGGGATAGTCCTCTTTCAGTATCTCTTTGACCTGCGTGAGCGTGTTCACGGCCCGTGAGAATATGGTGTAGAGCGTCTGCTTGCGGGGGAACCGCCGCTCTTTCGTATCGAATTTGTACTGTGTCCGGAGCAGGTTCACGACGTCTTCGGCGTCCCCCTGGTCGAGTATCGAGAAGGACGAATCGAAATCCAGGAGGGGCGCATACTGACGGAGGACCATGTTGGCGAACGAATGGAACGTCCCGCCGGCCACTTTCTCGCACCTGGCGTCGAGAAGTATCGAGGCGCGGCGGAGCATCTCCTGCGCCGCCCGGCGCGTAAACGTCAGAAGCAGGATCGACTCGGGTTTCACTCCGAGTTCCACGAGGTAGGCGACCCGGTACGTGATCGTGCGCGTCTTCCCGGTGCCCGCCCCGGCGATGATGAGATGGGGGCCGTTGACAGAAGAGACCGCCTGGTACTGTGCCGGGTTGAGCTGGTTCCGGTAGTCGATCCGGAAATGGCTGGGCGGCTCCGGCTCCGGGGCATCCTTGAAAAGAGATTTCTTGAGCGTGTATTTCTTCATTGCCTTCCGGCGGCGGCCCCTACAGTGTCTCGACCGGGTATTTGTCGAGTATATCCAGAATCGCTTCGATCGTCTTCGGCGAATTTCCCTCCGCCCTGTTGTTCACGTAGGCGTACAGCTGCCTCCCCTCGGCGACGCACCGCTGCACCGTCTCCGCGAGTCCGAGACGGAGATCGGGATTCTCCTCCCTGATCGAGTCGTACGGCTGGAACATCTCCACGGCCTCCTGGTACGTCCTTCCGGGCCTCAGGAGCGCGCGCGCCACAGAGAACTTTGCGCTCAGGATTCCCGCCAATTGTATCTGCTCGATGATGGGGGGCATTTTCGTCCAGCTGTTCAGGACGTGTGCCACCCCCCTGTCGCTGAGCATGGTGAGGTAATCGGCGGTGAGGTACTCCTTGTTCCGTATCTCCACCGCGTAGGAGAATTCCCTCGGGAGGCGGGCAAGGAAGTCGTCCATGAGCCTCAAGAATCTCTCGTACGTGATCCCGGAAT
Source organism: Bacteroidota bacterium (assembly GCA_036386275.1). Classification (GTDB taxonomy): domain Bacteria; phylum Bacteroidota; class Ignavibacteria; order UBA10030; family UBA6906; genus Fen-1273. The sequence continues at coordinate 1,266 of DASVIU010000729.1, forward strand.
TCGGGTAAAAGGCGGAAAACTCGAATATGATCACCCCCCGCTTCTTCCGGAGCGATTCCACGGGACGGAGGAACGCATCTTCGAACAGTTCGAGGTTGAGGAAGTCCGGGTTTTCCCCCCCCGCGTTTGCGCCGTGGCGCGGGAGGTTCGGGTAGCGTTTGATCGTGATCCGGTCCGTCACCTTCAGAGACAGCCTGAAGTCATCCGTTGTGCTGTCGTGGATGATCTGCATCTGCTCTCCGTCGGGGAAATCGTAGAGCGCGAAGTCCGCGCACACCGTCGGGAAGAGCCCGGAGTACTCGGTGAGACACTCCCGTTCGAACGCTTTTTTCGAGGGGTACGCTCGGTTGTACACCATACCCTTCCATCCGGGATACTTCCATGAAGAGGAACCGAAGTAGATCCCCCTGCTCGCCCAGCGACGCAGCCGCTCGCGATTGTGCGCAACATACGGGGAGACCGGCGGCGTACCGGCCGGAGCCTCCTGCATGTCGTCAAAGAGCGGGAGCGTATCCGGGGATGTTTTTTTTCTCGGCATGATTCAATATAACACACGTGTGAGGAAAAAGAAAAAGCCCGCCGGCGGCGCCGACGGGCCTGAGACGGCCGTCAGAAGCGGCTCGCTACCGGAGTGCTGTCAGTCCGAAGACGGAGAAGAGCACCCAGACTATCCAGAGCGCAAACACGAGGACCAGGACCTTCGGAAGGTCCTTTTGGAACAGACGCGCCAGCCCGATGCTTGTGACCGTGAGAGTCCAGAACGTGAACACGTTCATCGACGCCGCGAGGAGGTGCATCTTGTTTTCGATGGAGAAGTCGGAGATGAGAAGCGCGAGGCTCGGGGAAGCGAATATGGAATTCATCCCGATGGAGAGGATCGTCGTCACGACGCTCTCGATCGCCACGATGAAGAACGTGAGGCCCACCACCTCCACCACTTTCATGTACGGTGCGGTCGCTTTCATCACCCCTTTTCCCAGGAGCCAGTAAACGAGGCTTGCCAGGAAGAGGGAAAAGAAAGGACCCGCCACCGCGGCAACGTACTTGAATATCAGCGTGCCGGTTTCGCCCATACCGGACATCTGGTCGCGCGTCTGGTTGGCCTGTTCCTGTGTGATCTTTCCCGCGGCGAGTTGTTTCGCCAGCCCTTTTTCCATCTGCTCGCTTGCCATCCGTTTCATCTGGTCCGAGAGCGTCGGGTTGCTGACGACGAGGTACGCCATGATCACGCCGACGACGACAAGTACCAGTGTCGGAATCAACCAGTTGCTGCTCGTGGGGGGTGTCTGCCGGACATTGTCGTACACTTCGGACGGGGAAGCGAACACGCCGACGAATTTGTCGCTGAGCGACATCTGTTTCACTTCTTCGGCCGGTGGCGCCTGGAGCGGAGTTTCGTTCATGGGAGGGGATCCTTCGTGAGTGGGATACATTGGGACGGGGAGAATGTACAAAACGGAACATTCAGAAGAAAGGAGGGAGAAGAAGGTGGGAGGGGGGGGGAGCTGGCCGTCAATACTCGCCGGCACCCCATCCTGCCGGGGGACAGGACGGGGTGCCCGGCTCGCCGTTGCCGCCCCTCCGTGGAAGCGCCGGAGCTACAGCAACGGAACTTCTGTTTGCGCACCACCCGGTTTCGCCCGCGCGGTGCCGGTATCCTTAACTACATGCCGGCGATGGTTTTTCCGAGTCCATCGAAACTTTTCATTCAGATGACCCCCTCCCGCGCATTGCCGCGCAGAACTTTGCGGGGCGCGGCGCCGGGCCGCCCTGTTGCACACGACAAATTTGTTGCCTGGTTATTGACAACACGACAAAAATGTCGTATCCTTTTTCCGGGCCCGCGTCCCGGTATCGTTTCCCGAACACAAGGTGAACCCGTGATCCGCACCGAACTGCTGTATGCCCTATCACCGGCTGAGTGCTGCGTGTGCGAGCGGACATTGAGCGTCCGCGAGCTGGAAGAGTTTTACGGGCTGGCGGACGAAACGCTCGGGGGGGACATCCATTGTCCATCCTGTGCCGTCCACTTCCTGACCCTGTGCCGTGAATGCTCGTGCCGGTACACGGCGGACCGGAGCGGTATGTGTGAAGAATGCCAGAGACACGACTATGCGCACATTCTTTCTTCTTGATATTGACTGTTTCTTCGCCTCCGTCGAAATGGCCCTGCACCCCGAGCTCCGGGGCAGGCCGGTGTGTATAGGGGGACTTCGCACCGACCGGGGGATCGTCTCGTGCCCGAACTACGAGGCAAGGAAGTACGGCGTGCGGACGGCGATGCCGCTTCGTAGTGCGGCGCGGATTCTTCCTTCTGACGCGGTGTTCCTGCGGGGGAGCCACCGTCTCTACGGCGAATACTCCGAAAAAATAATGGGGATACTCCGGGATTTCACCCCCGACCTGGAACAGGTGAGTGTGGATGAAGCGTACATGGACGTGACCGGGTGCCTGCATTTCTGGGGACACGATCCGTCGCGGATGGCGGAAGCGATGAAGGAGCGGATAACACGGGAATGCGGGCTGAGCGTCTCGATCGGAGTTGCGGCGAACAAGGTGTGTGCGAAGATCGCCGCGGGGGTGAAGAAGCCGGACGGCCTTGTCATCGTCCGGCCGGGAGCCGAGCGCGAGTTCCTGGCCCCGCTGCCGGTGGAAACGATTCCCGGTATTGGACCCCGGACGCTTCCGCATCTCCACACGTACGGGATCAGGACGGCGGGGGATGCCATGGCGTATGCGGAGAGGAATGCGCGCCCGGACGAGCAGCGGCCCCCCCTCCGCACGGAACGGCTCCGCACGCTTTCGCTCTGCCGCTTTATCACTTCGTGCGCCGTCCCTTCCGACGAAGCGATAATTCCGCACGATCACGTTGAGAAATCGATTTCCCGCGACAGGACATTCGGCGCCGACACCGCCGACCGTGAGCGCGTCGGTGCCACGCTCTACTACCTGGCCGAACGCTGCTGCAAGACGCTCCGGGAGGACGAACTCACGGCTTCCACGGTTACCGTGCGCGTACGGTTTGCCGATTTCACGACGGTGCAGAAGCAGGCATCGCTTCCCCTCTCCTCGTCGAACGAAGAGGACATATTCGCCGCCGCCCGCCGGCTGCTCGCGCAGCTTTGTGTGCCGGGACAGCTCATCCGTCTTGTCGGCGTGAAAGTATCGAACCTGTCGGCCGCGGAAGGGACCCAGCTGGATCTCGGTGTCACCGCCGCGGAAAAATTCAGCGCGCTCCACCGCCGGCTGGATGGCCTCCAGTCGAGATACGGCTACGGCAGCATCCGCTGGGGGATCACCTGCGGTGTGGCGGAGCGGCGGGAGGAACCGGAATGACTCCGCACTACGACGACCCGGGCGAACAGCTTCTTCCCCGCCTCCGCGCCTGGAGGAGGCACAACATCCATATCGGACTCTCCCCCCGCATCTCCCCTTTCTGGAGCGGGCTGCTCTACCGGGAGCCGCGCGGCGCCGTCACCGAGTATGCCCGGCTCTTTGACACGGCCCTGCTCCATTGCGATTGCCGGTATCCGCCCGATCCTGCACTGCTATCCCGGATGAACGAGCACACCGGGGAAGGCTTCGCCTGGACTCTCCTCGTCGATGGCGAGCAGATGGTGTACCGGTTTCCGTACGGGCATCCCGACAGGAAAAAACGGGGAGAGGTCAACCCGCATTTCCTTGATCCGGACCGCATTGCCGAAACGTTCATTCCGCTGCTGCGGCTCCCGGAGACCTCCGTCCGGATCGTCATGCTGAAGATCGGGAACGTTGAGCGGACGGAGGCGCTGGATTTCGGCGGATTCCTCCGCGCGCTCCTCCGCTGCCTCGATGCGCTCCCCCCGGCATACCGCTACGCAGTGGAGAACGGCACGTCCCGGTTCATACTGCCGGAGTACCTCGCATGCCTGCGCGAGCGGAACATCATTCACGTGCCGGCGCCTGCTCCGCTGTTCGATGCCGTCCGGGTGCCCGGCGCGCTCGGTACCGATCCATGCGTGCTGCGCACCGCGTGCCTGGCGATGGAGGAGGAAGGAGAGGAATGGGCGGCCTTCCACGAGACGGTCCGTCTCTGCCTCGGGGAAGAAAAGACGCTCTACGCGTATCTCACAGACGGGGAGGAGGCGGCGTTCCCCCGGGCGTTACGCGGGACCGGGGTCCGCCGGCTCACGCGTCTTCTCACCGGGCTCGACGCCGAGCTTGCCCGCCGGTCACCCATCAAACGGAAAGCCGCGTGAAGTCATGAACACTGATCTGCCTGTTCCGTACACGCACCTGATGCAGCAGTTCAAGTCCGCCCCGCCGGGAAAACTGTACTGCCTTCACGGTACGGGAGGTGTGTTCCGCATTTCCCTTGCAGCGGCGGCGCATGTGCTTCTGGGCGGGATGCCGGTGACGCTCGTGGACGGGACGAACCGGTTCGACGTTTACTTCCTGGCCGAGTTCGCGCGGAAACATGCGGGGGTGCACCCGGACGGACGGAGGATCACGCCGGAGAGCCTGCTGGACAACATTTTCGTCTCCCGCGCATTCACCTGCTACCAGATGGAAGCGGTGATCACGGAACGTCTCCCCGTGTTCGTCCGGCAGCGCGGCTCACCGGTGGTCATCATATTCGGTCTGCTCGACACGTTCTACGACGACCAGGCGCCGCTGTTCCAGGTGAAGGCGGGACTGGAGAGGATCCTCGGGGCGCTCCGGCGGCTGCGGCAGGACAACGTTGCCGTGCTCCTGGCCTCGCTGGATGTGAAGCTCGGTTCGAAGGAGCGGAACGGACTTTTCCCGTACCTGATGACCGTCATGGACCGTGTGTACCGGGTCGTCGAAGACGCAGGGAGCCAGCGGATTCTGCCGGAGATTGTACCAAAGAGCATTCACTCCAGGGAGGGCGCATTGCATGGGACGGACGGTACCGACATTCACGATGGTCATCCAGCAGGAAATGGAAAGCTGGGGAAAATTCCGGCGCGGGTTGCGCAGAGAAGACCAGGAATCACTTGACGAGCTCTTCCGCGCGGCGCGGCTCCAGCTGGCGGGGAGCGCCTATGCCGCCAGGCCGATCCCCTTCGAAAGCATCGCCATGTGCATGCTCCTGGCGCAGCACAGGATAATCGCGGACCTCGAGCACCGGGTGAAACGACTGGAAACGGCGCATGACGAAGACACGGACAATCACCGGGTGGCTGTTTGACCGCTATCCGTCGCGGGAGGGGATCACGCTCTGGTTGGTGGACCGTGACGGATCAAAGTACAGTTGCCACGACGGGTTTGACCCGTGGTTTTACATGCACATCCCGGAGGCCGACGAGGCGCGCGTCGGGGCGATCGTACGTCTCTTTCCGTTCCGTGTCAGTCTTGACCGGACGGTGCGGAGGGAGATCTACACAAACGAGGAATGGAACGTTCTCCGCGTCACCGTGCACGATACGCTTCACCTGAAGGACGTCGTCCGCCGTCTCGAGCCGCACTTCCCGCATTTCGTCTTCTTCGATTCTGACATTTCACCCCAGCAGCTCTATCTCTACAGGACGGGGCTCTTCCCGCTGGCCTTTGCCGAGTACACACTCGATGAAGAAGGACGGCTGATTTCCTGGAATCTCGACGACGATCCCGCCGCCCTGGAATACCGGCTCCCCCCCCTGATGACAATGACGCTCAAAAATGTCCCCGACTTCGTCTCGCCGAAGTACCGGAAGACCTACCAGCTGGAGGTCGGCTACGACGGCCGCACGTACGCGCTGGAAAACGAGGAGCCGGCGGAGGTGATCGCCTCGCTCAACCGCCACCTCACGCGCTGCGACCCGGACATCATCATGACCGAATACGGGGATGCCATACTGCTTCCGATGCTCACGCGCATTGCCGGCGAGGAAGAAATTCCGCTGGCGCTCAACAGGGACCCCTCCGCGGGGTACTTCACGACCGGGGAGAGCAGCTATTTCGCCTACGGGAAAATCGTCCACAAGGACGGTGCATTCGAGCTTGCCGGGCGCTGGCACCTTGACACGGAGAACTCGTTCATGATGGGAGAGGCAAGCTTGGACGGCGTGGCGGAGATCGCACGCCTGACGCAGCTTCCCGTGCAGCACCAGTCCCGCTCGACAATCGGCTCCGCACTTTCGTCGATGCAGCTTTCGTGGGCATCACGTCACGGGTACCTCATCCCGGCAAAAAAACGGGAACCCGAGGAATTTAAATCCGCCTCCACGCTGCTCCTTGCGGACCGGGGGGGGCTCATCTTCCAGCCGGTCATGGGGTTCCACGAGCAGATCGCGGAAATGGACTTCGTGTCGATGTACCCGACGATCATGGTCCGGCACAACATCTCCCCGGAGACCGTCAACTGCCGTTGCTGCAGTAACGGGGCGGTCCCCGAGCTGGGCTACACGATCTGCGAACGCCGCGAAGGGATTGTCCCCGCCACACTCCGCACCGTCGTCAGCAAGCGCGCCGCGTACAAAAAAAAGAAAAAGGCCCTGAAGCGTGCAGGAGACGAACAGTGGAAGCTCTATGACCGCCGGCAGAACGCGCTGAAATGGATGCTGGTGACCTGCTTCGGATATCTCGGCTACAAGAACGCCCGTTTTGGGCGCATCGAGGCGCATGAATCGGTGAACGCATTCTCGCGCGAAGCGATACTGCGCGCCAAGGAAATTGCGGAGGAACGGGGGTACAGGTTCATTCACGCGATCGTGGACTGCATGTGGCTCTGGAAGGAGGGGGCCACGGAATCGGACTATGAATCGCTCGCCGTGGAGGTGCGGGAGAGCGTCGGGATGGACATCTCGCTCGAGGGGATTTACAACTGGATACTCTTTCCGTCATCGAAGATGGACCCGCGCATACCCACCGCCAACAGGTATGTCGGCTGGTATGCGAACAACGAGATCAAAATCCGCGGCATCGAGGTCCGGAGGCGCGACACGCCCGTCTTCATCAAGCGCCTGCAGGGGGAGATGCTGCAGATCTTTGGTGCGGCGGCGACCGTTGCGGAGCTGGAGAAGCTCATCCCTGCGGCGCTGGCGAAGGCCGGTGAAGCGATCGCACTCCTGCGGTCCGGGACGGCAAACCCGCTCGAGCTGGTGATCCGCCGCCACCTGACGCGCGAAGCGGAGGAATACACGACAAACACCGCAAGTGCCGGCGCGGCAAAGGCCCTCGACGAAGCAGGAGTGCACCTTGCGCCGGGGGAAATGGTCGAATACATCATCGTGGACCTCTCGGGGAAGAAAAAGCCTGCCAAGGCGCTCCCTGTTCCCCTCTACGAATCGGCCGAGGGGTACGACATCGAGACATACACCGACATGGCTCTGAAAGCCGTCGAGACGCTCCTTCTGCCGTTCGGGTACGATGTCGGGAAACTGCGGGAAGAGTTCGGGTGCTCGCTGCCGGTGAAGAAACGGCGGGGAGCCGCCGCCGTTGCGGGGCAGGGATCGCTGTTCGATCCCTGATGCTCACAGGGGGCCGAACCGGACTTCACAGAATGAAACCCGGGTGATCGCGGGCGCCCTTCCCCCGAGAGGATCGAGTGTTATGGATGCCGCCGAGGCGCGGGCGGGTGATGTGGAAATCAGCCTGAGGACCGTCGCCTTCGTCAGGAAGACGCCTGAAGCCTCGTCCGTCCGAATGTGCGTGCCCCGTTCGTCGAGCCATGTCAACTGCAGCACGGCGTTTGCGAAGTCCGGATGTGCCGATCCGGTGCACGTGAAGAGGTACATCCTCCCCTCCGTGACGTCGACCCGTATCCCCGCGTGTGCGAAACTCTCTTTCCCTGTGGTGTCGTCCGCGGAGACGAGGTCCGGGCCGTATGCGGGACTGAGCGGAGCGGATGACACACGGAAAAGCGCAACTGCGGGGGAATGGTAATACGGTACGACGAACCTGCGTGTGAGCCACTCT
>DASVIU010000730.1:0-5083 GCA_036386275.1 Bacteroidota bacterium
TCCTGCACAGGTTCGTGTTCCATTATGAACCGACGTCAACGTGGGGAAAACGTCTCCACTTCCTTATGCACGGCGTCCATCACGACTACCCGCAGGATTCGAAGCGGCTGGTGATGCCCCCTGTGGTGAGCATCCCGCTGGCAGCCCTGTTCCTCGGCCTGTTCTCGCTCATACTCCCCGCGGGGCACGTCGCTTCGACATTTGCCGGGTTCATATTCGGCTACATCTGCTACGACGAGATCCACTACGCGACACACCACGCGCCGATGAAGGGGAAGCTGGGCCTCTGGCTGAAGCACCATCACGTCCGTCACCATTATCTCGACAACGGTCGGGGGTACGGCGTCAGCACTCCCATTTGGGATTACGTCTTTGGGACGATGTACGGCGACAAAGAAGAAATCTCGCTGGACGCAAAAGGGGGATAGTCGTCACGAATCAGGACGACTGATGATGTACTTCACTGCACAATGAACAGTTTCCCCGGGGGTATCGTCTGTTCCGGTATCCCCGGTCCCGCATATCTCAAATCCAGTCTTTTCGCTCCCTCCAGCTGAAAGTACCTGACCGTCAAGGCGTGTTTTCCAGCGGCAAGTCTGACAGTTTTCTTCTCTTCGACGTACGGGTGCAGGCCGTCGTTTTCCACGACAGGTTTTCCGTCAATCAGGAGACGCGATCCGTCATCAGATCCGAGCACGAATGTGTATTCTCCCGGTGTGGATATGTCCAGGAACCCGCTGTACTCGAGTCCGAAGAAGTCGTTGCTGGATTCGATCTCCCCCAGGGAGAAACCGTAGGCGATCCCCCGCCTGATCACCGTGGCGGAATCAAAATCCGGGATCTTCCTCCAGACACCTTCGTAGTACCTGTACGCCATCCCGTTCACTCCCTTTTTCACCGCCGCATATGAGCGTGCAGCGACGAAACTGGGGTACCCGGAACTGCCGAACGTCCGGGCTTTGACGGTTGCGTCCGATCCGAGCATGAACGGGCCCGTGTAACGGGGGGAAACCGCCGTCGGAAGACTTCCATTAAGTGTGTACCTGATGACGGCACCCGGGGCGTCGGAGCGTAGCGCGACGCGGAGCGATTCCGTCGTCCCGAACACCTGCGCGTCCGGGTCGATCACCGGTTCCGGCGTCAGCACCGTCGTCCCCGTTTCGATCATTTCCCGGGCGGCGCGAAGCGGGTCATCGATCGTTGCGGGGGGGGAAAGAGTCTTCTGCCTCGCCCACGTTTCCTCCCATGAAACAAGTTCTTCGGATTGCACCGCGCCCCCCGGGCGGGTGGAACGGAGGAGTTCGAAGAATCTCTTCCAGCGCCCTGCGTAGAAATCCCTGACGAGTCCGCTCCACATCTTCGACGCGTAGTCGAAGAGCTCCGGTCCCCCCCAGAGGGTCACCTGTCGTCGCGCATTTTCTTCGTACAGTGCGGAGTCTTTCCCTGTCACACCCCATCCGCGTGCGTCCGCGATCCAGCTCTCCAGCCGCCTGTCCCTGCGGCAGTTGAGAAGTGCGTCGATCCCGTTCATGAGCCTGAAAGCCTCTCCGGCGAGTGTGTCCCGCAGCTCGGGCATTCCTGCGTCGTGGGCGCGGATGGCATTTCGCAACCGGTCATCGACCGCGCCGCCGAGAAACTGGGCGGCCAGCTCGATCGCGTCGGCGGTGTAGAGCGCACTTCCCCTGAGTGAATCGGCGCAGGAGAGGAATTGATGCACGGCGTCCCGGAAGGCGGGCGAGACATCGACGTTCCCCTGCACGGTCCGCCTCGGTCGCATCTGGAATCCGTGCCGGATGTTCGTCGCTCCCCGGGAATATGCCGAAGCGGCAAGGAGGGCCCATCCCTTCCGGATCCCCTCCGGAAGGCTCCCGTACCTGGACCGGGCGTACCCCTCGAGCCACCGGTCAACGGACAGTGGTTGATCCAACCAGCTCATGTCGGTGGTCAGCTCGTAAAGGACGTCATTGTTTTCTATCCCTTCCGGTGCAAGCCCTATCCCCGAGAGTCTTCCGCGGTCCGGACTACGGAGTGCGGTGACCGGATCAACAGCGGTGAACTCGAGGTTCCCTGTGAGAGGGGTGTTGCCGCCGAAGTTGTGTATCAGGCTGTAAATCCACTGTTTGCCGTAAAAGCCCCCCTGCTCCTTCCACCCGTGAAAAAGCTCGTTCGCCAGGTCGAGGATGATCATCCTGTCGTCCGGCACCCTGCTGAGGAGAGCCCGCGCGGAGGCTTTATCCCAGAATGCTCTGTCGTTGTAGAAGAGCCACCCCTGCATTACCCATGTCCCTTCCGGGTCACCCGCCGTGATCGACGAATAGACCGCCTCCCCGAATTGTGCGAGTTCACGGTATCGGGCCGTATCTGAGACGGGTACCTCCAGCTCGTTGAAGCTGTCGGCGAGATAGAAATGGTCCGTGCCGAACGTCTTCCGGTATTCGGTGATGAACTGTTTCCCGATTTCGCGGAAGAGGGGAGAGGTGGGGGAGAGTATGTGCGTCCTGTACTCCTTCGGAAAACCTCCCCATGCGCCTATGTCATACACCCGCGCCTCCGGATGGAGCCTTTTGAAGGACTCGGGGACAAAACCCGAGAACGCCGGGACGACCGGGGTCATGCCGAGCGCGCGCATCCTGGCGAGTATCCTCTTCTGAAGTGAAGCCTGTCCGTCGATCCATCCACGGGGGAGGGGGCCCCCGTGTTTATTGACATTTCCCATCCGGTGCCAAGGAAGGAACGCGGGGCCCGTAAAAAAGTCGTCGAGGTCAGTATCGGAGATTCCCCGTGAACGCCACACATTCCTCCAGACAGCCTCCTCCCCGGTCATCGCCAGCGGCATCGAGATCCCGTGAAGTGCCATCCAGTCGATCTCCCGCTCCCAGCGCCTCCAGTCCCACCAGACCGTGGTATAGCCGAATGTGCAGACGTTGAAGTACTGGCGGTAGAGATACGGTGAGACAACGCGGGTCTTTGGAAAGTCGGGGAGCCGTTCCGGCAGCGAAAGATGCGCTCCGCTCCACGTGATCTGGGAGTTGCAGGCGTTCCGGAGGTAGTGATAGAATCCCCTGCTGAGTGCCAGCGCCCCCGATCCCCTGATTGTGACGATCCCGCCTGTCGCCGCGAGTTCGAAAACATCTTTTCCTCCATCCCTGGGGATCAGCTCGAGCCTGAATGACGAAGCCTTCTCCTTTATCGTCCGCTTGAGAAGCCATTCGGCGGCGGCAAGCGGCAACCGCGGCTTCGTCGGCTGTGCCGCCGAGAAACCGAATGTCAGGACGGTCAGGAACGTTACAAGTATGATTCTCATCAGGTTTGAGTCCTTCCAATTCTCCATGAATCTCGGGAATGTTGATCTCTTTTTCAACTTGAACGGCCCTCTCTTTTTTGGTATACTCTCCTTGTGCGCAGCCCCCGTCCTCCACTCCCGCGCTTTCCCACTTTGAGAGAGGCTCCATGTTCAAAAGGATATTGTGTGTGACGTCCACTCTGTGGCTGGTCGCCGCGACGACCGTTGCCCAGAATATCCCTGTCAGGAACTCCGGTTTCGAGTCCTCCTCCGGGAGCGGAGCAGCCGATTGGACGGTGGTTGGGGGGACCGGGGCGGGGAACAGTGCGGGGCTCGATACGGGGGTCTCCCATGCCGGTCAGTCGAGCTTCAGTGTTATCCACGACCGGGCCGCCTCTTTCACGATGCTCTCCTCCCCCGTTGTTCTGGAAATCGGGAAACTCTACAGGCTCAGCGGTTGGATCAGGACTGAGAATGCGGTTGCCGACCCTGTAGGCCGTTATCCAACGCCGGTTGCTGCCACGCTCACGATGGAGTCGTTCCCGTTCACGAACAATGCGACGGTTGTCGGGGGGACTTCTGGCTGGACAATGAGCGAAGCCCTCTTTTTTGCAACACAGCGGGACGACCGGATCGCGATCAGATTCGGATACAACGGCAGTGCCAGCGGGAAGGCGTGGTTTGACGACGTCACCATTGAGAAAGTCGAGGACATAACCGCCTACGTCCCCATGGAGACCGTCCGCTGGTTCGGCCCGGCCTTCCGGTATACAGACAAGGGGTGGACATTTGTCCATATCGAGGGGAAACCCTATGAGCGGGGATACCAGTACGGGTCGCTCCTATCCAGGGAAATCGTTGCGTATATGGACAAGCTTGCCATACGCGCAAACGGCGACAACCCGGTTGCGGGGTGGGGGAACCTGCGCACCCTCGCCGACGCCCTCATGCTGAGGAAGTTCGATCCCGAATACCTTGAAGAGATGAAGGGTATCGCTGACGGTGCTGCGGGGGCCGGGGGTGTGTTCAGAGGGAGGATCCTGGACCTCCTCGATATTGTCACCGTGAACTCCGCCGTCGACATCGGACAACTCTCGGAAGGACTCAGCAAGGAGCCGCACGGGCTGAGCGGTAGGAGTTTCCGTCCCGAGGAGGACGAAGCCAACGCAGCCGAACGGCTTCATAAATGCTCGTCGTTTCTCGCGAGCGGCCCGGCGACAAAGGACGGAAGGATCGTGTTCGGGCAGCTGTTCATGTGGAACGGGTATACCGGCGTCCACTGGGATATCCTGTGCGATCTGGTGCCGGCGAAAGGGCATCGCCTGGTCTACGAGACATTCCCGGGGGGTATCCACTCGGGGGCGGATTTTTACATTAATGATGCCGGGATCATGATCGGTGAGACTACGGTCGCGCAGACCCCGTTCGATCCGGACGGGGAGCCCCAGTCCTCGCGCATCCGCAGGGCCGCCCAGTACGCCTCGAGCATCGACGATGTGGTGTCGATACTCACGAAGAAGAACAACGGCCTCTATACGAACGATTGGCTGATCGGCGACACGAAGACCGACGAAATTGCGATTCTCCTCCTGGGGACGAAGAAACACCGGCTCTGGAGAAGCGGAAACGGGGATTTCCCCGGCGGTACGAAAGGATTTTACTGGAGCAACAATAACGCCAAGGACCCCGGCGTGCGCGCGGAGTATATCCGCGATCCCGCGAATGCACCCTTCGATCTGGTCTTCTCTCCGTGGAACCGCGATATAGAATATTGCTGCTATCGACGCACGACGACTAGCC
>DASVIU010000731.1:0-3168 GCA_036386275.1 Bacteroidota bacterium
TGACGCGGGGTTGATGTTCGTCCTCTCCCGCAGACTGACATTCGATATTATGGGGATCTATACCGCGTTCTCGAATGCGGATGACAGGACGGAGCCTTCACAATTCTTCGGGAGGAAGATCACGGGGGTCAACACGGCGACATTCGTTGGCGTGCAGGCGGGACTGAATGTCGAGTTCTGAGGGCACCCCGGAAGGGGCGCCTTGCGGCGCCCCTTCTGAATGCCGGCGGGCCTACTCGACCGTCTTGTTCCTGTTTGTCAGAAAGAAGATCAATCCCGACAGAAGAATGACCGCTCCCCACCAGACTCCCGCATGGAGATCGGCCAGGACAGTTTTCTGGACGGGAGGATTGAACAGATCGTAGATCCCCGAGGCGAGTACGATGGCGCCGGTCGCCGTCAGGAAGAGTCCCACAAAATACCAGATTGGTTTCATCGCGTCCTCTCTACCAGAAGTAAATGTTGAGTATGACGAGCACGATCACCGAGAGGATCGCATAGAATTCCGGCCGCTTCATGAAGGGAATACCGTCCCGGGCGGTCTCCTCCGTCAATCCCTTCACGAGTCCCACCAGCTCCTCTTTCGGCTTCTTCTTTGTGAACAGGCTGATCAGGATCGTCATCGAGAAACACACAAGCCACGCCCACCAGGCACGCCAGAAATTCACCGCCATGTCGCTCGCGGTGCTTGAAAGCGTGAGGCGGGCGGGATCGATCCATTGAAACTTCACCCCGAGAAACATCGCAATGGACGTCCCCATCCCCGCAAGCAGGCCCCAGAAGGCTCCGGCCGGCGTGATCCAGACGACAAACATGCCGAGGAGCATTGTCGCAAACAAGGGGGCATTCACCCATGAGAATATCGCCTGCATGTAATCCATGATGCTCGGGAACCCTTTTGCCCAGTAGGCGGTGACGACGCTCAGGACCACCCCTATCACCGTGGAGATACGGCCGACCCACATGAGGTTGGCGTCGCTCGCGTTCTTGTTGATAATCGCCCTGTACACGTCATACGTCCAGACCGTGTTGAAAGCGCTGATGTTCCCCGCCTGCCCCGCCATGAACCCCGCCAGAAGGGCCGAGACACCGAGACCGACAAGTCCGTGCGGATAGTACCGCATAATGAGGAGGGGGAGCGTCGAGTCGTAATTGACCTGCCCGCCGTCGTGCAAGAGCGCGAACCCGCTCCCCGGAGTCTTCGCGAGTATGAGTGCGATGAGCCCGGTCAGAACGACGATCACGGGGACAGCCATTTTCGGAAACGAGGCGATGATCGGCGTCATCCGTGCAGCACGGAGATTTTTCGCGGAAAACGCCCGCTGGACCACCAGAAAGTCCGTCGTCCAGTAGCCGAACGAGAGGACAAAGCCGAGCCCCAGCACAATTCCCGCCCATGTGATGGCCATCCCGTTCTGTGAAGCGTCCCCCGAGGTCGACCAGAGTGTCCCGAATGATGCCTGGATGTTCCTCAAGACCTGGTCCACCCCTCCGATCTCGACGAGCCCCAGGATCGTGACAAGGAAGAGCCCGAACCAGATCAGGAAAAACTGCAGGATCTCCGTGAATATTGCGGACATCAGCCCGCTGAGGGTCACATAGAATGCCACGGTCGCCGCTGAAACCCACATGCTAACATTCCAGTCCCAGCCGAGAAACGTCCGGAGGACGAGCGCCATGGCATACAGGTTGATCCCCGAGACGAGGAGCGTCATGATTCCGAACGCAACGCCATTCAGCACCCGGGTCTTTTCATCGAACCTGAGCTTCAGGTATCCCGGAACGGAGTGGATCCTGCTGCTGTAATAAAAGGGCATCATGTACAGGCCAAGGAAAAGCATTGCCGGGATGGCGCCTACCCAGTAGAAATGGGCGACGTACATCCCGTATTTATACGTGTTCCCTGTCATCCCCAGGAGTTCCAGCGCACCCAGGTTGGCCGAAAGGAACGCAATGCCGGCAACCCATGCACTGTTCTTCCTCCCTGCCATAAAATAATCCTCCTGGCTCTTCGTAAATCTCTTCAAGTAGAAACCGAGCCCCAGGATGAACCCGAAGTAAATCACCAGGATCAGCCAATCAACGACGTTAAGGTTGAAAGTCGCCATGCCTCTTCCTCATGGTTGTGTGTTGCGGTTGTGATCAGCGCGGACGGCGCCATAACATGGACGCGGGAATCACCTGCAGTTCGAGTCCCGGTCCCTTGATGTGCAGATCGAGACCGGCCTGCCGTCCCGTCGTGACGACGGTGACAGCGAGCCTGTGCGGCCCGCTGCGGAGATGGAAAAATCCCGCCGGCACATCCCACCAGTCTGCAGCCCTGTTGTCCACCGCAGCGGACCCGTCAACGCTGAGAGTCGCGGAATCCCCCTGCCCGATCGTGAATTGATAGACCCCTTCCTCCCCAACGACGATGTAGGAATCCAGCAAGACCAAACACGAGTCGGGAGCGAGCGGGAGCCCCTCAAGGGACATCCGGTATGTGACGCCCCGGAGAGTGTCCACGGGGAGGCCGCCGGATGAACGCCGTCCGGCGATCCTGTAGGAGACGCCGTTCGCGCCGGTGTCGACGATGCTGTACACGCCGGAGGGGACCGGACTCATCCCGCCGGCCCGGAGAAAGGTCCTTGCTTTTATCGTAGTGCTTGTGTGCACACGAAGGGGACCCGTCAGCGGGCGCGAATCCACCGCCGGCTCTGTCCCGTCCGTCGTGTAACGGACGAGAGATCCCGGGACCTGGTTCAGTATCGTGATCGATGTGTCCCGGAAGAGGACGCTTGTTCCTTCGAATCCCCCCGGCGGAGGAATGCGCACGTTGACCCCGCGGGCAACAAGCCGCTCGTACTGACCCGCCATCCGGGCCGAGAAATCGCGGAACTCTTTTCTTCCGGGAGCGGACCAGACGACCTCGCTCATGGCACAGGCGCGGGGAAATGCCATATACTCGGCCTTGCGAGCGTCCGGGATGTACTCCGTCCAGACATTCCCCTGCGCTCCAAGTATGTGGCGGGCCCGGTCAGGCGTGAGCCCCGGGGGGACAGGCTCGTAGGAGTAGACTCGGTCAAGGGGGAGGTAGTTGCCGATGGCTCCGGGTTCCCCCGTCAGCCCCTGAGAGTAGTCGAAGTAGCAGTTGGAAGTCGGGGTCATGACAACATCATGTCCCGAGGA
>DASVIU010000732.1:0-2364 GCA_036386275.1 Bacteroidota bacterium
CGAAAGCCCGTGCGCATCCACTTCCTTTCTCCCGCGCTGATCGCCGAGGGAACCGAGCGCAGCGATTGTGTCGGCATTGATCGCAACGTCTCCGTGCAACGGTGCAGCGCCGCTCCCATCGTAGATCGCGGCATTCCGGATGACGAGGTCACACACCCGCTCCGGACCGTGGACCGGAGGGAAGAACATCAGAGGGAGAATGGCGAGGAGAACTGCCGGCCGCATGTTCATCGAGTGAGAGATTGTCCGGCCGAGCATAGTCTCAGCCAAGCAGATCGCCCCGCCCGGGCGCACGAGGCTCCCCGGAAGGCGGGGCGACGTTGTGACGAACGCATCAGTTAGTTCGACGCGACCGCGGGGCGGAGCGAGAAGACGAAGTCGACCGGGAGCGTCTCATCGGGCCGAACCGTAATCTGCCGGGACTCGACATACGGCTCTTCGACAACAGGCGGGGTACCCGGGCCCCCCGTGGAGTTGCGGGCACTAACCCCTTCATGCCACATTTTCAGTGTGTATGTCCCCGGAGGGACGTCGCAGAGCTGAAACCTGCCGTCCAAATCCGTGACCGTGCAATACGGACTCGAAGCACGGATGATGTACGCGCTCATCCACGGATGCCCGGCGTCGCACGTCGTCACCATCGCGCTGATCCCCGAAAGACTCTCTCCCCGCACGTGCGTGTGAAAGCCGCGTACCGGCTGGGCGATGTTAAAGACCGAACGGAGATTCCTGTTCATGTCATACGAATGAACATTGTGGAGTATGGGATCCTCATTCACGATCTCCAGTTCATCGTTCGGGCGCAGGAGAAGAACATGCGGGTTGTATTCGCACTTCCGCTGCGTGAGCGCCGCAGTCCCGGCAGGTTCACATTTCTTCCCCTGAGCGATCTGGTCGATCCATACCACAGCGAACCTGACGCTGCTTCCCCCTCCTGTGAGGAGCCGGGGTGAAGGCTTCCGTTTTCCGCAGACCGCCTCGTTTTTGGTCATCCGATCGAATGATTCCCCCGAAGGAGCAGAGGAGAGCCGGACCGATCCTTTCACGGTGCCGCCGTGCTGCACGCCTGTCCCGCGGTACGGGGCCTGCGCAGGTGCACGGTCGAATGCGGCCGCGAGGAGCAACGCAACTGCGAGAAATAGTCTGTGACATTGGATGTTCATCGGAAGCCTCTCCCCTTCATGAATTAGTGTCCACCGCCCGGAGCTGCCGCCGGAGGAATGGGATCGTGAATAGCGTTCTTGATCGGCTTCAGAGACTGGAGATACGCGAACATGGCTTTCAGATCGCTATCCTTGGCTTTCCCGATATCTTCCCAGGGCATCGGAGGAAGAATCGGCCGCCCCTCACCCATATCTTTGCCTGTCCTGAGAGCTTTGATGAACATCGCTTCTGTCCAGGTTCCGAGACCCGTCTCCTTGTCAGGCGTCAGGTTTCGCGCGAAGCTGACACCCCACGGCCCGGCCCAAGCGGTCAAATCCATCGTTGTCGCAATTCCCCATTTGTCGGGAGCGAGCATCCCGTCCGGAGGGAGAGCAACCGGCATGACAGACGGGGATCCGGAGAGAGGACGGGTCTCGTCCACCACGGGCCCCTTCGGGGTCATGACCTTCGGTGAGTGGCAATGATTGCACCCTATGAGGTTCACGAGGTACTTCCCGCGGGCGATGCGCGCAATCTTGTCGCTGTCCTTCATCTGGGAGAAAGCAGTGGTAACGGCCAGGACGCACAGAATACCTGCCGCAACAATTGTAGTTTTGCCTTTCATGGTACCTCCTGTTGGTAGGGGATGTTGGTTATGTATCGGGATTACTCTCGCGCAAGGGGAAGACGTCCGGGCGGGCGGATAAGGACGAGCGTGACGTGAACGGGACAAATTGTGGTGCAGATGCGGAAAGAGGGATAAACCTCGTTGGCCGGGGAGGGGGCTGTTGCGTGCGTGGCACGACAAGTCGAGCTCTTCACTCAGGGGTACCTCCAAAGTTGCACATATTCCGCCACCCCGGGAGGGGAGGAGGAACATCTCGACAATCGCTAGATCAAAGAACAGTGCCGGTGGAACTTTTAAGTGTACGGACTGCGGGGATGAATGTCAAGCACAGACTTCGCCCGGTCTGTTCTCTTCGACAGGCGCGCGAAAAACGGAATTCTGAGACCAGATTCTAAAAGGAATGGGGAAGAGTGTCACACCGCTAAGAAAGCGTTCCCCTGGATTTGAGAAGGAGCACGGGCACGCCCACGCTGTGGCGTACCCGGGTGGCCGTCGTCCCGAGAAACAGGTCGGCGACGAAACGGTGCCCGTGCGTCGTCATTGCCACAAGATCGCATTCCCCCTTCTGAACCCACTTGACGATTTCATCAGCC
>DASVIU010000733.1:0-2783 GCA_036386275.1 Bacteroidota bacterium
AATCGGGCGCGCAGGCTCAGGTACACGTCCTCCAGGTAAAGAAAGTACTCCTCGTCGAAGGGCGTGCCAAGGATGTCACGCTTGTAGATGAGCGATGCGCCGCCCGCAAAGAATGTGTTCTCGGGCCGGTCGAACTTCCGCATGATGTTATGCCCGAGGAAATTGAGAGAACCGTTCTTCTCATAATACTTCTCAGGGATGCCTTCCGTCCTGATCAATGAACCGGCGACGGCGACCGGGGCGGGGGCAACGGCGTCGACGAGCCCCTGCAGCCAGCCGCCCGCAACGATGGTGTCGTTGTTCAGCAGGACGATCAGGTCTCCTTGTGCATGCCGGACCCCTTCGTTATTCCCCCCGGCGAACCCCGCGTTCCCTTCTGACCTGACGAGCGTTACTGCCGGGAAGTTCGTTTCGAGGTACCCGGCGCTGTCGTCCGTAGATGCATTGTCCACAACGATGACCTCGAAACGGTCATACGCCTGAGCGAGCACGGCGGTGAGACAGTCATGGAGAAGGTGCTTCCCGTTGTAATTGACGATGATCACCGAGCAGAACGGGAGCGGGAGATTCATGGGGGAAACGGCCGGGTCCGGGAAGAGGGTTCACCACGTAAACTTGTTCTTGTAGTAGTCCACAATCCGCGTCAGCTCCTCGTCGAAATTCTTCGCATTGTTCCAGCCGAGATTTCGCAGGCGGGAATCATCCAACGAATAGCGTATGTCTTCTCCCATCCTGACGTAGTTGAGCTGCGCATAGTCCTCGAGAGGGACGTCCTTCCCGAAATAACAGCGGAGCACCTTGGCGACAACCTCCTTGTTCTGCGCTTCGTAGTTGCCGGACACGTTATAGATGGTGTTCCGTTCGCCGTGATCCACGATGTGCAATATCGCCGAGGCCGTGTCGTCTGCGTGCAGCCAGTTCCGTATGAACGATCCGTCGCCGTGGAGAGGAATTTTCTTCCCGAGAGAGAGGTACTTGACGGATTTGGGAATCAGTTTTTCAGGATACTGATCGATGCCGTAGTTGTTTGTGGGCCGGACTATGATGAAGGGGACGCCGTGCGTCCTGTGCCATCCGAGAATGAGCATATCGGCCGCCGCCTTGCTCGCGGAATACGGGTTGCTCGGCCTCAACGGGTCAGACTCCCTGTGGTTCCCGGCGGTCAGGTCGCCGTACACCTCGTCGGTGCTCAGCTGGACCAGCATGGGCATTTCGTAGTTGCGCTTTGCGCGGACCAGCTCCAGGATGTTTTCGACCCCCATGATGTTCGTGTGGAGGAAGCGCTTGCTGTCGACGATACTGTTGTCAACGTGCGTTTCTGCGGCAAAATTGAAGACGATGTCCACCTCGAACAGGTGATCCATGGTCGCGATGTCAGTTTCAGTGAACTTGAACGACTTCGAATGCTGGAATTCCTCCAGATGCTCCGCGCGCGCGGCATAGGTCTGCTTGTCGATCCCCCATACCCTCCAGCCCCGCTGGAGGCAGGCACGGGTGAAATGAGACCCCATAAATCCGAGACATCCGGTGACGGCGACGACTTTCATTTGCGTGGTGCTCCTGCTGAGGTGTCGGGGATAGTGGTGGGAACGGGAACCGGGAGTATGAATCCTCCCGCGTAACGCGCCGCCTTGCAGCGGGCAATGATCTCATTCTGGAAATTCCATGCGAGGAGGAGCAGGTAGTCCACTCTCGTTCCGGCCAGCTCCTGTATCCCCGCGATGCGCATGTGCGCCCCGGGAGTGTAGTAACCCCATTTTTTCGGGTTGTCATCAATGGCGACCGGGACATCGCGGTCGCTGATCTGGAAGAAATTCACGAGGGTGTTCCCTTTGGCGCTTGCCCCGTACGCCCAGATGACTTTTCCGGCTGCAACCTCCCGATCGATCAGCTCCCTGAGCTGCCGCTTGTTGAGAAGGACGCGCTCCGCGAAGGCACGGTACGGCTCCAGGGAGGTGATGCCGAACGCGGCTTCGCGGTCGAGGTACTGCGCGACCATCGGCGTGCGCTCGTGTTCGCCCCGCTTGCACACATACGTCCGGATCGTCCCGCCGTGCAGGTCTGCAAAATACTCTACATCGAAGACATCCATCTCATGCATGTTCATCAGTTTCACAAGCGGAGTGATGCCGATGTATGAGAGATGTTCGTGATAGGCCGTATCGAACTCGTTCTTTCCGATGAAATCGAGTACGTAGGGGCATTCGATGACAAAGATTCCCCGGCGGGCAATGCAAGAAACGACCCCCTCGACGAACTTGTGGACATCGTCGACATGCGCGAAGACATTCGTCGCCGTGATCACTGCGGGGTTGCCGAAACGTGCGGCGACGTCCTTCGCTATGGAGGGGGACCAGTAGGCGTTCAGCGTCCGTATCCCCGCGGCGTTGGCTTCCGCCGCAAGGTTTTCCGCAGGATCGACGCCGACCACGCGCATCCCGATATCCTGGAATTTCGAAAGCAGGCACCCGTCGTTGCTGGCGATATCCATCACCAAGTCTCCCGGCTTCGCTCCCGCGATGCGGGAAGTGGTCGCGGCCATCTCTTCGCAGTGTTTCCTGAATGTCGAGGTTGTAGAACTGACGTACAGGTAGTTCTTAAACATCAGGTCCGGGTGAACCACTCTTGTCAGTTGCGACAGGCCGCATGCGGGGCACACCTGGAGCGCGAGTTCCTCCACGAATTCAGGGGAAGAAAGATGTGCGCGTGTGACGTACGAGTTCGCCAGGGGGGTCGAGCCGAGGTCGAGATACCGGATGAGCGCTCGCGAACCGCATATCCTG
>DASVIU010000734.1:0-1913 GCA_036386275.1 Bacteroidota bacterium
GAAGGGCTCCGTCTCCACACTGTGACGGTGAAGAAAGTGATATGGGAGACGGACGACACCTTCACGCTCCAGATCGACCTTGGAGCGATGGGGGAAACGTTCAGTTTCCTCCCCGGCCAGTTCAACATGCTGTACGTGTTCGGGTTGGGTGAGGCCGCAATATCGATAAGCTCGGATGCTTCGCAGGGAGGGATGCTGGCGCACACGATCCACAGGGTCGGGACCGTCACGACCGGGCTCGCACAGGTGAAGCGGGGCGATGTGATCGGCCTCCGCGGACCGTTCGGAACGGCCTGGCCGATCACCGCCGCCCGGGGAAAAGATGTGTGCATCGTGGCCGGGGGGATCGGCCTGGCCCCACTGCGTCCCGTGATGTACGCCATGCTGAGGGAGAGGACGGCGTTCGAACGTATCATACTCCTGTATGGCGCCCGCAGTCCGCTCGACCTCCTGTACCGCGTCGAGCTCGAAGAGTGGGCGAAAGAGCACAATGTCGAAATCCTTGTCACCGTGGACCGCGGCGACTCGTCGTGGAAGGGGTATATCGGGGTGGTGACCTCGCGCTTTTCGTACATCAAGCTCGATGCCCGCGCCACGGTGGGGTACGTGTGCGGCCCGGAGACCATGATGAAATACACGATCGACGAGATGGAACGCCGGGGTCTCGCGGAGGACCAGATCTACCTCTCCATGGAGAGGAACATGAAATGCGCCGTGGGGTTCTGCGGGCATTGCCAGTACGGACCGGAATTCATCTGCAAGGACGGACCGGTGTTCACACTGCCGCGTATCCGCCACCTGCTCGACAAGAAGGAGCTGTGAGATGCCCCCGAAGAAACCGAAAGTCGCCGTTTTCAAATTCGCATCCTGCGACGGATGCCAGCTCTCACTGCTCGACGCGGAAGACGAGCTCCTCCTTGTCGCGGGTGCCGTCGATATCGCCAACTTCCCTGAAGCCAGCCGCCGCGTTGTGAGCGGGCCGTATGACATCGGGCTCGTGGAGGGGAGCATCACCACCCCCCACGATGTCGAGCGGGTGCGCGAGATCAGGAAAGAATGCCGGGTGCTCATCGCCATCGGCGCCTGCGCCACCGCCGGCGGGATTCAGGCGCTCAGGAACTGGAAGGACGTGAAAGAATTCACTCGCACGGTCTACGCATCGCCGGAATACATTTCCACGCTCGACCGCTCGATGCCTGTCGGTTCGTACGTCCACGTTGATTTTGAGCTCCGGGGCTGTCCGAT
Source organism: Bacteroidota bacterium (assembly GCA_036386275.1). Classification (GTDB taxonomy): domain Bacteria; phylum Bacteroidota; class Ignavibacteria; order UBA10030; family UBA6906; genus Fen-1273. Next base: position 1,246 of record DASVIU010000734.1, read on the forward strand.
CAACAAACACCAGCTTCTGGAGGTCCTCAACGCGTACCTGAACAAGCGAAAGCCGACCATTCCGACGTACAGCGTGTGCATGGAGTGCAAGCTCCGCGGCAGCGTGTGCGTCATGGTCGCGCAGGGGACCCCCTGCCTCGGCCCCGCCACGATGGCTGGGTGCGGTGCGATCTGTCCTACGTACGACCGCGGGTGCTACGGGTGTTTCGGGCCGATGGAGAACCCGAACACCGGCGCTCTCTCCGCACATTTCGAGGAGCTCGGAGAGTCGCGGCAGGACATCATGCTCGCGTTCCGCGGTTTCAATGCCTATGCAGAAGCGTTCAGAAAAGAGAGTGACGCCCATGAATAACAGAGTCATACGGGTCGACCAGCTTGCCCGCGTCGAGGGGGAAGGCTCGCTGATCGTGAAGATGAGCGACGGCAAAGTCGCGGATGTCAAGCTCCGCATCTTCGAGCCTCCCCGCTTCTTCGAGGCGTTCCTCCGGGGACGCAAGTTCACGGAAGCCCCTGACATCACCGCGCGGATTTGCGGGATCTGTCCTGTCGCCTACCAGATGAGCTCCGTGCTCGCCATGGAAGACGCGATGGGGGTCACCGTGGACGATCAGATCCGCCAGCTCCGGAGGCTCCTGTACTGCGGCGAGTGGATCGAGAGCCATGTGTTG
>DASVIU010000735.1:0-4558 GCA_036386275.1 Bacteroidota bacterium
GTTACACATGGAAGTCGGTTCCAGCCATGAAATGGCGTTATCTGCCAGGTTCCATGGCAAACGATAGAGATCTCTATTACTAACAATTGCTTGATTTGTCATGTTGAACTCCCGATTGATTGGCGGATAACTTTGCGTTACCTTTGCAGACCGAGTTCTCCTCGTTTCTCTGATTTACCGTTGCAGTTTCATCCCTGTCAAACCCGGACCAAATCGGTCATTGCGGGCGAAGCAATCTCTCTTACTGGCACAGCTCTTCCTTTGCATTCTCACTCTCTTCCACTCCCAGGTCCATCGCCCGCCTGAGGTCAGAACAACCTTCATCGTGATCACCCTCATGGATCCGCACCAATCCCCTCTGGTAGAATGCCCATCCGTCAGTGCCGTCGTTCTCGAGAACCCTGGTGAAGTCCCGTATCGCGGCGGTACAGTCCTCCAGCGCCGCCTCGGCCAGACCCCTGTCGTAGAATGCCCAGTCGGCGTCATATTTTATGTCGAGGACATCGGTGAAATCGTCTATCGTCCCCTGTGCATCGCCCAGTTCAGACCTCTCCTCCCCCGCTCTCCGTGTGCCCACGCGTCTTTCGGGTCGATCTTTATGAGCCCGTCAAGATCACGTATCAGAAGGATCCGCGTCGTGACGATCTGCATGCGGAAGAGGACTGGGTCCCCGACCAGATTATCCGGAGCCAGGTGCTGCAACACATCGAGAAGGGCAAGTCGCGCGTTCACGCTGTTCCTGAACACTGCATCATCCCATGGCCGGAGCTCCGCCGCCCTGTCAAAATCCTGCAGGGACCCTTCGAAGTCACCGTGGATTTCTCTCGCCAGCCCCCTGAGATGGTACAGCGCGCCGTCTCCCCGCTCCAGCTCGATCGCCTGACTGTAATCCCTGATCGCACCGGCGAAGTCCCCCTGTTCCAATTTCTTCTTTGCCGCATCCAGCAGAATGTAACTCCGCGTCGCAAGCAGAGAACACCCCTGCACGCAGAACGCGATGGCGGAAACAACGAGGCACAGCGATAGATGGCGCGTCTTCACATCGATACCGGCTGACGAATGCCGAACCTAAACTAATGAGTTGAGAGCCTCAGTGGACGAGTATCAGTCTTGTCGTCAGGGTTGATTGCCCCTCCCTGCCACCGAGCGGTCGTACGTCCAGCCGGGCGAGATACACACCCATACCGCCTTCCCCGAGCTTCTCAAGAATTTTGTATTGGGAAATGATTGAGGGGACCAAGCGAACCTAATCTAATGTGATTTGAAGAGCGTTCAGCCTACTGGGATGAGACAGGATGATGCGGCGGAAGCCCGATTCAAATCTTCATTATTTGGTTTGATTCTGGAGTCGAAGCGATGAGAGTCCGGGTCGCGAAAGGAGGGATTGTTCGAAGGTACTCAGTGGAGACTTGAGCATCGACGGCTCCTCTTGTGAGCCTTTAAATATCTGTTAACTTGCATATGTTCGTGTGTTCTCGGACCATTGTCAAGCGCAAGCGTGGAAGATCTCAACACTAAGTGGTTGCTTGAGGAATGTGAATTATAATCTGTCAATTTGACCAATCTCTGGCAACCCAGATATCTGAGCCCTCGGACAGTTAGAGGTTGAGTAGCAAGAGATTGTATAGGTATATTCAATCATGTCTCGGGGAGGGTGAGAGATGGCGAAGAAATCTTTCAGTGCTGTTGAGACACTCCTGGCTGCGCACAGCCGGAGCCTCCCAAAATTAGGAAGGTCCCGACGGCATTTGTCGAATACGGAAAGAAACGCACCGACGACTACTACTGGCTGAACAACCGCGCCGACAGCACGGTCACTCAACACCTCCGCGAAGAGAATGCGTACACCGAGACGATGCTCAAGCATACCGAGAATCTCCAGAAAACAATTTACGAAGAACTCGTAGCACGCATCGAACAGAATTACGAATCGGTGCCAACCAGAGACAATGGATACTGGTACTACATCCGCTACGAGGAGGGGAAGCAATATCCCTTTTACTGCCGCAAAAAGGGGGACCCCGCCGCCGGCGAAGAAGTCTTTCTTAACGTCCCTCAGATGGCCACCGGGCACCAGATTTTCATGTTCCGCGGATACTCGGTGAGCCCGTCGAGGACCTTGCTTGCATACGGAATCGACACGACGGGAAATCGCCAGTGTGCACTCTTCATGAAGAATATCGCGACGTCAATGCTCTCACCGGAAGTCATTTCCAATACCAGCGTCAACTACGAATGGGCGAATGACAACACTACCCTCTTCTACGTCGTCAACGACCACACCATCCGCGCTTACAAGGTGATGAGACATGCATTAGGGGCCGACCCTGCTTCCGACCGGGAGGTGTACAGCGAACCGGACAGCACGTTCAGTATCCATCTTTCGTCGACTCGTGATCACAAGTACATTTTCATTGCGTGCCAGAGTACGCTCACAAGTGAATGGCGGTACCTCGCCGCGGACCGGCCTGATGCCCAACCGGTTCTAGTACAGCCGCGCCAGCACGACGTCCTTTACAGTCTTGAAGACCATGAGGGCGATCAGTTTTTCATATTCACAAATAGGGATGCCAAGAACTTCAAGCTCGTCAGCGCTCCCTTGCGCAACCCCGGGATGGGGAACTGGAAGGAAGTTATTCCCCACGGCCCCGATGCCTTGCTTCAGCAGGCCGTTGTGTTCACAAAGTACATCGTGGCGCAGCAGAAGATCGGAGGCCTGAGCCAGATCCTGGTCATCGACCACGAGAGACAGCAGTCGCATTACGTGGACTTTGCCGAGCAGGCATACGTTGCTACCATGTACCTGGCCACCGATGCGTCCGATCTCGACAGCATACGATACGTCTATACGTCTCTCACCTCGCCGCGATCGGACTATATGTACAACCTGGCATCACGGCGCAAGGTGCTCCTGAAGCAGGAGAAGGTCGGGGGAGGAGACGACGGCACGCTCTACGAGACCAAAAGGATCACGGCCACTGCCGGCGACGGCGTGAAGGTTCCGATCAGCATTGTGTATAAGAAATCGCTTTTCAAGGACGACGGTTCCAACCCGATGCTCCTCTATGCATACGGTTCGTACGGTGCGAGCATGGACCCGTACTTCAATTCATCGGTCATCAGTCTACTCGACCGCGGATTCGTTTATGGAATTGCGCACATACGCGGGGGTCAGGAGATGGGACGCCAGTGGTACAAGGACGGGAAGGTCCTGAGGAAGAAAAATACGTTCACCGACTTCATCGCCTGCGCGCAATTCCTGGTGGACGAGAAATTCACCTCACAGGAAAGGCTCTTTGCCAACGGTGCCAGCGCCGGAGGGATGCTTCTGGGGGCCGTCACCAACATGCGGCCGGACCTCTTCCGCGGGGTGCTGGCCGAGGTACCGTGGATGGACGTCGTTACGGATATGCAGAACTCAAGCCTTCCGCTCACGACGCTCAAGTATGACGAGTGGGGTCACCCGGACGTCAAGGAACAATACGACTATATGTTGAGCTGGTCGCCCTACGACAACGTGAAAGATGCCGCATATCCCGCAATTCTTGCCACCGGCGGATTGCATGACACTCAGGTTCCGTATTTCTCCCCTGCCAAGTGGGTGGCCAAGGTACGAGAGCACAACACCGGCAAGAATCCCGTGGTATTCAAAGTGAACATGGGGGCAGGGTATTCGGGAGAGTCGGGCCGCTTCGAGCGGCAGAAATTGACGGCGTTGAAATATGCGTTTATTCTGGATCTGGCGGGGAACTAGCGGGACTCAATCCTTCCATTGTGCGCTCAAGCGGTGTCGAATCCCATTCCGCCGCCCGAGACCTGCGGGTGTCGGGCGGCGGCGGGAAACCCGGAGCCGAGTCAGAACGCGAGCCTGATGCCTGCGTTCGCAATGAACGATCGGTTCTGACCGATATCAACTGTGCTTACCTTGCTCACATCGCTCAGCGACCATTCGTACTGGAGGTCGATGAAGAACATGAAGATGTCCAACCCTGCACCCGCAAATACACCCCATGTGGGGCTGGTGAAATCATCCTTCGACGCACCCGGGGCGTTCACGCTGGTGATGATGAAGGCTGACCCTCCTCCGAAGACACGGAGCGCAAACAGCCCCTTCTCGTTGCCGATCAGATGGAAGCCAAGAACCACGGGAATCCGTACGCCGTTGATATCGTTCGTGAACTCCTGCTTCGTGCTTGTCGAAGTGAACGCCATGCTCTTCGTGGCGTAGAACAACCCGCCTTCACCGTAAAAATTCTGCCCGATTAAGATGGATCCACCGAGTTGCCAGCCGGCCCGGCTTGTGACTTTGCCGTTAGCGGGATTTTTGGATACATCGCTGAAGGTGATGCCGATACCCGGCTTCAGTTCGGCCTGGGCGAGCGCCTGTCCGGCAACCAGCAAGGCGAAAACGAGGACCGCAATAGCCTGTTGAAGTATTCTCATCTGAAACCCCTTTTGTAATGACGGTTGGGAGAACTGACAGCTTGCGGTGATTATTCGGTTCCCCATTGGGAGAGCCGTTCATATTGAACGTGGTAAATTGTACCTGACAGAACTT
>DASVIU010000736.1:0-3964 GCA_036386275.1 Bacteroidota bacterium
TCACTTGTCAGGAGGAATGTTGCGATCGGCGGAGGCACGCCGAGTGCAATTGCGGCAATGACTTCGTCCGGGATGACTCCCGGGCCGCTGGGCATCGCTCCGACAAGCCCCAGCGCGCTGGCCCCGGAATCGATGGCGAGCCGCGCTTCCGCACAGCTCGCAATGCAGCAGATCTTTATTCTGGGGTGTGAGGCCGGTTCCACCTGTTGGTCCTCTGATGAGTCGGTTCCTGTTCTCAGGCGGGATCAACGATGGCGCCGGAGGCGCCATCAACGACCACGCCGATCTCAGGCGTGGCTATACCTGCCGGATTCGCGCATCTGTATTGTACCCTTTCTCTCCGAAAGGCTGGATTTTCTCAAGCCATATCTGTTCCAGGAGCGTCAACTCGTCGTCCAGATTGAAGTTCGGGTCGGCGTTGACCCTGGCGACCTCCAGGATCTCAAAGGCAAACTTGTCCGGGCCGTACCTGTTCCACTCTTCCTGGAGGGATTCGCTCGGATGCTTTCCGATCGAAAGCAAGAACTTGTGACGGTTGAGCGGACCGTCAAGATTCAAACTGCTCCCGAGAAGTATCTTCCCGTTTGCGGTGTTCCTGACCTGGAAAATCCCTGCGGAGATCGCCCGTTCCTTGTATTCTCTCTTTAAATCCTGCCGTGATTTAGCCATGGTGATGGAGATCATTGTTCGGAGGCGGCGGATACACCCCGAAAACTAACGACAAGAGAATCAAGTCGCAAGTCGCATAGGAGTCTTGCAGGAGTTTGAAGTCACTGCAAAGGAAACGCCCCGCGGGAATGCCACGGGGCGCCTCGTTACGGACCATGCTGGATGTTGCGGAACGCCGGGGGGGCTACTTTTTATTTCTGCAGTATCATCTTTCTCTCTTGCACGAACCCGGCCGTCTGAAGCCTGTAGAAATAGACACCGCTCGAAAGTCCCCCCCCGTCAAACCGGGCTTCGTGCGTCCCCGGCTGCTGCATCCCGTCGGCAAGCGTTGCCACTTCCCGCCCGAGTATGTCATAAACGGTGAGCCGCACCGGGCCTGCACCCGCAAGCTGGTACCGGATCAGCGTGCTCGGATTGAACGGATTGGGGAAATTCTGGGACAGCGCGTATGCGAGAGGCTGCGCCGTCTGTTCAGCTACGCCGGCGGCGGTTCCCGACAGGGAGAGGTCATCGAGATTGAACGTGGACCCGACATGGATCGTGTCGTTGTTAGCGCTCGATCCGGTGATCCCGAAATACATGGCACAGCTGTCAGGCACGCCGCTTCCAAAGTAACCGATAGTCGCATTGAACTGGGTGTATGTCGCCCGTGTCGTCGTGTTGCTGAAGACTGCGACCCCTATCGGAAGGCTCGCCTTGTACATCACAAGCCACCCGTAGAGGCTGTCTCCTCCCACAGCGGAGAACGAGTACCATCCGGAGAACGTGGCGTATCGCTGTGCCACAGGAAACTCGGACCAGATAAAGGGGGGATAGGAACTGATACCCGCGAGCGAGACAACCGTCCCCTTCAGTGCCGAAGAACCTGTATGGCTCGTGGCTGTCTGTGTCACCGGGACTGCGATCGGAGGGACGTTGGTTGTGATCCATCCGGTGGGAAGACCGCCGGCCCAGGTTTCAAAACCCGGGTTCGGGATCTGGGCATCCGTCAGGGCCGGGAACAGGACCGCGAGCGCGCACAGGAAAACCAGAGCAATTTTGTACATACCTCCTCCAATGTGTGGTTATGAAGACGCAACGAACCATGGACATTGGAACGAAAAAAAAATTGATAAAGCAAGCTGGCCGGGGGTGTTGCAGGCGATGCAGAGGAAGTCCCCCGCAGGAATGCCGCGGGGGACCTGTTCGCAAGGTCAGCGTAGTGAAGGAACGCCGGACGGTGTAGTTATTTCTGCAAAATCATCTTCCTTTGCTGCACGAACCCGCTCGTCTGGAGCCTGTACAGATAGACTCCGCTCGAAAGTCCCCCCCCGTCAAACCGGGCTTCGTGCGCTCCCTGCTGCTGCGTCCCGTCGACGAGCGTGGCTACCTCGCGCCCGAGTATATCGTAGACCGTCAGTCTTACCGGGCCCGCACCCGGGAGCTGGTACCTGATCAGCGTGCTCGGATTGAACGGATTGGGAAAGTTCTGAGACAGCGCGAATGTCAGGGGCTGCGTCGGCTGTTCTGCGACACCGGTTGCGGTCCCCGACAGTGACAGATCGTCGAGGGTGAACGTCGACCCTTCGTGGATATTGGCGGTGTTAGCACTCGGTCCGGTAATCCCGAACCAGATGGCACAGCTATCCGGCGTACCTCCCAGGAAGTAGCTGACCGTGGCTGTGAACTTGGCGTACGCCCCCTGTGTGGCCTGGTTGCCGAATACCGCGTAGCCTATTGGGGATTGCGATTTGAACATTGCCAGCCATCCGTACAGGCTGTCGCCGCCAACCGGGTTGGAGGTGTACCACCCCGTGAATGTCGCATAGCGCTGCGAGATCGGAAATCCCGTATAGACAAACGGTGGATAGAGGTATGTGAAGTACGACACGACCGTCCCCTGCAATGCCGAAAAGCCGGAATGTGCGGTTGATGTCTGGGTCATGGGTGAGTAGTAGCCGGCGTAGTTGTCGCTTACCCACCCCGCAGGTTCACCTGCCCCCCATGTCTCAAACCCCGCATTCGGAATCTGGGCCTCCGTCAGAGCCGGGAACACAACGGCGAACGCGAAGAGGAAAGCCGGAGCAATTCTTTTCATGACGCCTCCGTTTGTGGTTGTGAAAGAGCGATGGTCGTAGAAAACAGCCCGGGAAAAGGACATTGTTCTGGATTAACAGTCACCTGGCGACTATCGTTCCCACCTCTTCCAGGACTCGATATGACAGCCAGATCTCCGTTGCTTCAATTTCCCCCGTTCCCTATATTGGGCCAAATCTCCCTGGATTATCATGACGGCAATCGATCCAACAAAAGAAAAAGCACGCGTGGCCCTCTCTTCGGTGCTCGCGGCCGTCTTTATCACGGGGCTGAAGCTCGTCGTGGGACTGGAGACGAACAGCCTGGGCATCCTTTCGGAGGCGGCGCATTCCGGGCTCGACATGCTTGCCGCGATCCTGACCCTCGTGGCGGTGATAATCGCGGCCCGTCCCCCCGACAAGGAGCATCCGTACGGCCATGGAAAAGTGGAGAACATCTCGGCGTTTGTCGAGACGCTCCTGCTTGTCGCGACCTGTGTCTGGATCATCAAGGAGGCGGTGGAACGCCTGGTCTCGGGGACAGCGCATGTTGAAGCGAGCATATGGGGTTTTGGCGTCATCGTCCTCTCCATCATCATCGATTTCAGCCGGTCCCGTGCGTTGAACCGGGCGGCGAAAAAGCACCGGAGCCAGGCGCTCGAGGCCGATGCCCTGCATTTCTCCAGCGACGTCTGGAGCTCACTGGTGGTGCTGGCGGGGCTGGTGTTTGTCAGTCTCGGCCAGCCGCTTGTCGACGCCGTCGCCGCCATCGTCGTTGCGGTGCTCGTGCTTGTGGTGAGTTACAGGATGGGGAGGCGGACCATCGAAGCACTCATGGACCGGGTGCCGGAAGGACTGGAAGAAGAACTCCATGCGGTGATGAGGCAGGTGGAAGGGGTCTCGGAAATCAGGGGGATCCGCCTTCGCCAGTCGGGCTCGAAGATGTTCCTTGACACCACGGTCGCCATTCCCCGGACCATGCTGTTCCATCAGGCGCACGAGGTCATGGATAACATTGAACAATCAGTCCGTTCCCGTTATCCCGAGATGGATGTGATCGTGCATGGCGAGCCTTTTGAACGGAAAGACGAAACGATCGAAGAGCGGATAAGGATGATCATACTCGACAGGGGTCTGGCTGCGCCTCACCACCTCGAGGTCCACCAGAAGGATGACCGGTACCAAGTGGAATTCGACATCGAGTTCTCGAAGGGGAAAGACTTTGTCGAGGCTCACGACAT
>DASVIU010000737.1:0-5301 GCA_036386275.1 Bacteroidota bacterium
GTATCGCACGGCGTATCTCTTGATCGCGGGGCCGTAGCTCCGAATGCATCGCTCTGTGGAAGGATCCTGGAATCCGTCGTAGCCCTGATTGCTTTCCGGCACATATCCGGGTCCTTCCGCATAGCGGGACTTCGCCCCCGAAAATTCACTTGCTCGCCAGAGCGTTGATGCGGTGGAATCCACCCTTCGCTCCGGGACACTCTCGCGTGGATCAGCGAACCTCTGTTCTTGGTTGCATGACGGGCAGATCGTTCCCGCCACGACTCCTATTGCAAGGGTCAACACGCGGTGTACCTGATTGGGTTTATTCAATGAAATGGAGTCGCTTGTGGATGGAAAGTGGATTGTATCCGGGGATCTGACTGCTGGGAATCCTGGTATCCCCGGATCCAGTTCAGGCCGCCCCTCGTCTGCCGCTAATGAGGCTGAACACGAGGACGACAAGGGCGATAAGCAGGAAAATGTGGATGAAGCCACCCAGTGTGTAGGAAGTTACGAGGCCCAGGAGCCACAGGACCAGCAGAATTACGGCGACTGTGTAAAGCATGAGAGTGTCCTTTCTTGTTGTATTAAAGGGGTCAACCTGCTTCTTGATGGAGGAGGGAATTGTTTTCCCCCCCTCCACTGCACGATCGGAAAGTGTACAGAGGACGAGCCCTTAATGTAATAGGGCAAAGGGAGGATAAAGGAGTTAACCCCGATTTGTTGATTGTCTCTCTCTTCCTGGCTATAATTGGGAGGCCTGTACCCCGGCGCACAGGAGCGAAGGGAACGTTATACTGGGAGAGTCACTTTTCAAAAGGGTGGATTGTTATGGCGCTTAACGAAGCAGTGATTGTCAGTGCATGCAGAACACCGGTCGGCAGTTTTCGCGGAGCGCTCGGCTCCATCCCGGCACCCCGGCTCGGTGCAGTCGTGATCAAAGAGGCCGTGCGACGCGCGGGGCTCAAAGGAGAAGACGTTCAGGAGGTGATCATGGGGAACGTCCTCCAGGCGGGTGTGGGACAGGCCCCGGCCCGGCAGGCATCGATTTTCGCCGGACTTCCCCCGTCCGTCGAATGCATGACGGTCAATAAGGTGTGCGGATCCGGCCTGAAATCCGTCATGCTGGCGGCGCAGGCGGTGATTCTGGGAGATGCGGATGTTGTGGTTGCCGGGGGGATGGAAAGCATGTCGAATGCGCCCTACATGCTCGATAAGGCGCGTGAAGGCTACCGGATAGGAAATGGCGAGCTCCAGGATGCCATCATGCGAGACGGATTGGTGGATGTGTATGACAACTTCCCGATGGGAAATGCCGCAGAAGTGTGTGCCCGGGAGATGGGCATCACCCGTGCAATGCAGGACGAATATGCCGTACTCAGCTACACGCGCGCACAGGAGGCTCAGAAGTCCGGCAGGTTCAAGCCCGAGATCGTCGGCGTGGAGATCAAAGGACGGAAGGGGGAGGTCACTCTCGTCGTCGATGACGAGGATGTCTTCAAGACCGACTTTGCGAAGATCCCCGCGTTGAAACCGGCGTTTATCAAGGACGGCACTGTCACTGCTGCGAATGCTTCAAAAATTAATGACGGAGCGGCGGCGCTTGTCGTGATGTCCGCGGCAAAAGCCAAACAGCTGGGCTGCAAACCTCTTGCCCGGATCGTGGCGCAAGGTTCGTTTGCCAAAGACCCTCTCTGGTTCACGACTGCGCCCGCCGATGTGATCCCGAAGGTCCTGAAAAAAGCGGGGCTCTCCCTCGCACAGATCGATCTGTTCGAAGTCAACGAGGCCTTCGCCGTCGTCGCGCTCGCCGTCAAGACAATCGTTGGACTGGAACTGGAAAAAATGAATGTCAACGGGGGGGCGGTGGCGATCGGTCATCCGCTCGGGGCATCGGGCGCACGGATTCTGGTGACCCTGTTGTACGCACTGGAACAGCGAAATGCGAAGCGTGGACTGGCCGCATTGTGCATCGGCGGGGGGGAAGGGATAGCCTTGATTGTGGAACGGATGTAATCGATGCAAACCGGGGATTAATCATTCTTTCAACCCTTTGGGTGATGGTCTTCGCCTCCTAATCTCCGTAGTCTGCTTCATGCTTAATCCGGCGTTATGCGGCAGCAAATACATGTTTCGGAGAAAGGGGATACACGCCATGAGTGCAAAAAAGGTGTTGCTGGGTATGTTGATCGGGATGGGCACGGGGGCTGTTCTGGGAGTGCTGTTCGCTCCGGACAAGGGCTCCACAACAAGGAAGAAGCTGTCGAAGCAGGGCTCCCGGTATATGGGTACGCTCAAGGACACGGCGAATGAATACGTGGACACGCTTGGGGAGAAATTTGAAAGTGCAAAGGAGACCGCTGTCGGCATAACAGACAAAGTGAAGGACGCGGTAGACTCTCTGGCGGGACGCTGATGCTGTCACAGAAAGAACCTGACGTTGTAGAATCCCTTACGAGTTCTTCATTGTGACCATTGCGTTCGCCCTCGTCAGTCACACCGGGAACGGCTCCCGGTGACCGATCCTGGTCCCAGATGTCGCATTCTGTCACGAAGCGGCGTCGGTTTTAACGGGAAGGAAGCGATATGTCATACGGACTTTACGTCGTTGGGTTTGTGATCATTATCGGCGGGTTGATTTACGGCGCTGTTTTGTTGCATCTGCCCCCGCAGTGGATAGTGGTGGGTTCAGTCGTGTTGCTGGGCGTCGCGATTATGAAGGGCGTCAAGGCCACCCGTCAGAAGGATCCGACCAAGTGATTCACGCTGGAGCCGCCCAGGGCGAAAGAAAGCCTCATACATCTGCTGTCCCCTCGCATGCGGTCGCGGATTGACAATCGGCGATTTTCTGCCTATACTGTACAGCCTTCACTGTTCTCTTGTTCTTTCCATATTCTGAGTGCGACGCGATGCCTGGCTGCACATCTGTTAATCCATGTCCCTGCACTGGAGAATCCGTCGCCCCGATCCCATCCCTCCTGATTTTCCCCTTCCGATTCCATCTGAAAACTAACCTGTATTTTTCTGCTTTCGAGCGACGTAGTGTATTCGTCAATGAGAATCCCCGCTCCGTGTCGGCTTTGAGAGTTGTACGAACCCCATCCACGGTAATCAACCTATCCCACAATCTGTAAAGAGATCCACGAATGAGGAATTCCCGTCTTTTCCTGTTACGAATCCCGGTCCCCGTGCTTGTTTTCATGCTTCTTCTCTTCGCAACCACCGTCCCGGCACAGGACCAGCAGATCCGGAGACCGCTCAACCAGTACGTTCACGATCACTGGACCGAGAAAGATGGCCTGCCGCAGAACGGGGTGTACAGCCTGATGCAAAGCCGCGACGGCTATATCTGGTTCGGTTCGGAGGAAGGACTGGTCCGGTTTGACGGCGTCCGATTCTCCGTCTTTGACCGGGCTAACACCAGGGGGATCAAGAGCGCATGGATCAGACTCCTTCTCGAGGATGAGGAAGGCGCGATGTGGATCTCCTATTCCGCAAACAGCGGAACGGGTGCTGCGCGATACAAAGACGGTTCCGTGCGCGACTACAGCACGAAAGACGGTTTGCGAAGTAACAACGTCTGGGGCGTCCATGGGACGCGTGATTCAAGCAAATGGTTCATCCACGGGCCATCGGGGATCACCAGATACAAGAATGGCATCATGACCACGTACGGACGCGCGGAGGGTCTCCCCAGCGACACCGTCTTTGCCGTGAGCGATGATTCGAAAGGGAATCTCTGGTTCGCCACTCCGCGGGGAATAGTCCGTTACGATAAGAAAAGCTATACACTATTTTCGACACAGAACGGGATGCCGAGGAATCGCGTCTGGTGGATCGGCAATCTCGGCGATTGTCTGTTCGAAGACAGCAAGAATAACATCTGGATGGCGACCGATTCCGGGCTTGTCCGGTTCGACGACAGTGGTCTGAGAACATACACAAAATCAGATGGACTCCTGGAAAATCGGGTGCAAGACATCATGGAAGACAAGGTCGGGACTCTCTGGTTCGTAACGAACAGCGGCATCAACAGTCTGACGAACGGGACGATCGCGTCGTACAAATCGCCCCGACCGTTTGAAATCGTGAATGCCTGCTTCGCAGACAGTGTTAATGGCATCTGGCTCGCCACAACGCGCGGGCTGTGGCGATTCAGAAACGGGACCTATGACCATTTCGGAGCGGAAAATGGTATGTCCGATGAGAATTGCAGCTCTGTACTCGCAGACAAGGAAGGGAGCATATGGTTTGGAACTGAAGCCGACGGTCTGCACCGTCTCAGGGAAGGAAAATTCGTGAATTACGGAAAGGAACGGGGGATCAGGGATGAAGTATTGACTTCGGCGTTCGAAGATAGCAAAGGAAACCTCTGGCTCGGCTCGGTGACGGGAGGGATAGCGAGACTTTCCGATGGATCAACAACTGTGTTCGACGAGAAACTGGGTCTCGCTCGAACCGTCCGGGGGGTATGCGAGGGCCCGGACGGAACGATCTGGTTCGCTGCCACAGACGGCCTGCACACACTACGCAACGGAAGAGTCGCGAAGTTTCCGATGGGAGCGGGACCAGACACTTCTCAGCTTTTGCGTGGATTCATTTTTCGCAAATCGGGTGAATTTACGGTTGCAGACCATCATGCAGTCTACCGGCTCAGGGACGGACATTTTGAAAAAGTGATCCCCGGGGAAATTCCCGGGGGTATCAGCTCCCTGGTCGAGGATGCGGAAGGGAATCTCTGGATCGGAACCTACTCGACCGGGGTGTATCGCTACGGGAAAGACACACTGACACACTTTTCGGCAGATCAGGGATTCACCGGACCTCGCGTGTATGCAATTTATCCGGATCACGATGGGAACGTGTGGATCGGGACAGCGGACGACGGGGTGTTCAGGTACAAAGAAGGGAAATTCACACGATTTACTCCGGAGACCGGATTCCCTGACTACACTGCTGCCAGTATCATCGAAGATGATCTCGGGTCGATGTGGTTCGCCGGCAATAAAGGAGTCTACAGAATAAAGAAACAGTCGCTGGAGGATTTTGCGGCGGGGAAGTCACCCTCGTATACCTTTGATGCGTACGGGACTGCTGACGGCATGAAGTCACGTGAAACAAACGTGATCGGCCAGCCAAGTATCTGGAAAATGAGAGATGGGAGGATCGTCTTCACGACTGTCGCAGGAGCGGCGATTGTTGATCCCGCAAAAATCAGGCTCAACACCGTCCCTCCCCGCGTGGTCCTCGAAAAGTTCTCCGCCGACAACACGCCCCGTGACCTGCATACAGAGATTGCTCTCCCTCCCGGCACGGGGA
>DASVIU010000738.1:0-7214 GCA_036386275.1 Bacteroidota bacterium
GGGAGCTACGTGAACACGAAGAAGTTATTACTTTTGCGGTAAATCCTGCCCAGCTGAGATGTCCGAGAGCCCCGGCATCACCTGTCGGGGCTCTCGTTTGTTTGTCTCGAATACTCCGATCTTGCTGCTGGCAAGTTCATCTCACCGAGCACTCGCCTCCATTATTCAGACCAAGAGGGGCCGGGACTGTTTGAGGACGTACAGCAAGAGGAGTAGTTACCAGGGGGTGGTGTAACTAAAAAGAGGGTTTGAGGAGAGTAATAGAAAGCTCGAAACGGCGTCTAGACTGTTGCAACTTCGATCATCGCAATCGCCGCGCTCCTCTCGGAATAGCCGGCATTGAAGTAGTGTTTGATCAGCGTGTCCCCTAGGGATGCCGGGTTTGCCTTCCGGTCAATCTCGAGGATCGTTTTGAAAACCCTAGTCTTGTATTTTTCAAAAATGCGGTCTCGCATGTCCTTACCTCTTGAATGCTACTTCATGAATTTATCCGGCCGCTGCCATTCCCGCTTTGAGAATTGAACAGATCTATTCGAACGTTTAGGAGCAGAATCCGCGCCTTCCTTGCAGCATTCGATATTCTGGACGAAAAACCGACTGCCACCGGTGAGTGCGCTCTCGCCATCGTTCAACGGAGAGTTGGTTTCCTGAGTGCGATAGAGCTCTTCCGCCGGCGACGGGATTCCCCAGTACTCTACATGAGGTGACATTGACCTCTCCTTGAGTCAATAATGAACAATAATCACGAGCGTGCTATGTTCAAGGTAGGTGCCAATGGTGGAGGGATGAGTGATCATTGTCACCCGGTGATCATTGTCACTCTGATGTTTACCCCTGTATTGAGACAGTTTCTGGGAGACCGTCGTTGGAACCACGAACTGGAGGTCTAGATGAGTTGACAAATTGTCCCAGACCATGAGTGGCCGGAATGTTTTGAGGACACTCACTGACTGCACTTGCTTCATAGCCTGATCTACGTGAGGCCCTACCTGGGCGAGATTGCTGAGAGATTGGCACATTTTGGGGATTCTGGTGTGACTGCTAGCACAACTGGCCTTCAGAAGAGCTCGAAATAGCACTCATTGTGCGCATCATCATGCCGCGCATGCCTATCGTTCGTTATGTTGAGGGGGCAAGTACGAATCTCGCGATCCTAGTTTCGCGCACAGTCCAGGTTGGCTGAGTCCGAGGGGATGCGTTAGGCTTCTCCTATATCATAAGGTCAACCACATTGGGGGGAGGCGTATATGGGGCAGCAGCAACTTTTGGCCATCCTTGTCGGCACGATCGTTGTAGGCATCGCGGTTGCCTTTGGTTTCACGATGTTCTCCGACAGCGCGATCAATGCAAATCGTGACGCGCTCTGTGGCGATCTGGTGATCCTTGCATCTCGTGCACAGGAGTTCTATCGCCGGCCGACCGCTTTGAACGGCGGAGGCAATTCGTTTGATCTCCTGACAACAGATGCGATCGCTCGTCTGACTGACCAGCCGAGGAACGGCAATGGTTCCTACTTCATCGAAACGGCAGGAACCGGCACGGGGACGAATGCCATGGTTGTGATCAAAGGCATCGGGACTGAACTCAATAGTGGTTCTCCCGTTGCGGTGCACGTGTTCGTCTACCCTGACCGCGACAGCATGGTAACGATAAATTAATGGAGGACCCAAGACCGTACGGACGGTTTGACGTAGCAGTGTTAGCAGATTTGTTAGCAGGCGAGCTGGAGCGGCTGTAAGTGTAGTGCCCCCAACCAGATTCGAACTGGTGTTACAGGCTTGAAAAGCCCCGAGTAGGCCAAATCAGAATCAGATTCCGCATCTTCAGGGCACTTTTACTGCACGTTTGTTAGCAGCTCGCCTGGATAAATCAAGTGGGTTGCATGGGGATGGCCGACGGCGATAAGGCCATATAAGGTCAGGGGCCAAGGACGGTGTGCGTCATGTCTTGACCCTCCAGGAAACGCCGACAACAACGATGCGGAGCTGACATGAAGAGATTTTCAGGTGCAGCGTATATATTGTTCGGGTTTACGATCCTGCTCGGCGATCAGGCATTGGTGCAGGCTGATTTTACTCGTAATGCATCAATGCAAATGGAAGAGTCCCAGAAAACTCAAGTGCTCATGACGAAAGATGAGCGCAAGAGGGGGGAAACGGAAGAGCCCAACTCTCGCGGATCAGGCTCTTCTGTGTTCTTATCCTGCAAACGTTACTTCATCAAAAGGAGCCTTGACGTCTTTGTGAACTTGACCATCCCGAGATCATCCGTAACTCTTAATCTCGCAAAGTACACTCCGCTCGAGACCCGTACTCCAGATCCCTGTGTGGAATTCCAGGTCACCGTGTAGCGTCCTGCCTGCTGGTGTGCATCTGCAAGTGTCGCAATCTCTCTGCCGAGTACATCGTAGATCACGAGGGACACATTTACTGACTCAGACAAGGAATACCCGATCCGGGTGGAGGGATTGAACGGATTGGGATAGTTCGGTTCAAGCTCGAACGCGGCAGGACCCGGACCTCCGGATGTTGCAGTCCCTCCTCTTACCTGTGGAGAAGACGCAAGAGGGCCCGCCGTTGAAGATATCAGCAACCCTGCAACAGGCGCAAGCGGGTCGTACGGGTATTTTGACCGGAAGTGCGTAAGGCTCTCGACCGTTTTCAAGTGGTTGTTGAGACATACCTGATAGATTTCACCGATATTGAAGAGTGCAAATTTATCGACCCCCGGGTTCCCTGGGTAGTCTGCGTGTAACGCCTGGAACATCGCAATAGCATCTTCATATCTCCCGGCCCTGGTGAGCCAGTGTGCTTCCAGTTCCCGCGCGATCACCGAGAGTTCAGATTTCAAAGGGATTGTTGGAGCGATCAGGGTGTGAAGGAGGTCGATGAACGCGGCCTTCCCTGAACGCTCATATGTCTCGGAGAGACGCAGGAGCGACTGTTTTGCAAGTAAGGAGGTCTTTGGAGTGGCGTTGTAGACCTTCAGATAGAGGGCGATCGAGTCATCGTAGTTTCCAGCCGGGCCGTAATGGCCCGCAGGAATGAAAGTACTGTCGGAGTGGAGCCCGGACGGATGACGGGGCCGAATCGGTCCCGGCGCCTGAACCCCGGGTTTTTCCGGAGAAGGGTCGTATGTCAACCCGTTTGAATAGTCAATCACCGAGTTTTGATTTGCGCAAAATCTGGTTGAGTCCGCCGGATATCCACCCCACCAATTACCGGGGGCGGTGACGCTGCACCCATCAGAGGCATACACGTAGTACCGAGGATTTCCCCTGATACTGTTTGCCGCTCCGGCATTTCCCCGCATGTCATAACCAAGATCCACCGAGGAATAATCAACGGCCTTGATGTCGACTGCATAACCCCCGTTCAGGGAGATCACGTTGCCGGCCGGAACGCCACCGAGCGTCGGGTGGCTATAGTAATAACAAAAGAGGCCTACGCCCACGGGTTGAGCCCCGGTGATTATGTTGTCGGCCATGAATGGGGAGGAATAATTGTAACAATACACCCCGTATACCGGAGATGAGGTGTTGTTGCTGATCCTGTTTGACTGGAGCGAAGGAGAAGCTCCGCTCAGGTAGATTCCGCACAAAGAGCTATTCTCGATATCGTTGCCGGTTATCGATGGCGAGCAGGAAATACAATACATCCCGACGCCGTTGCCATTGAAGCCGCAATTGCTAATCGAAGTCGAGGACGAGTGACACGTAATCCCGAATGCCGCATTATTGAAATTGCAGGAGGTGAGTGTCCCGCTGCTTCCGTCGTTGAGGGTCAGCCCATTCCACGAGCCCGACGATCCGGTCCGGTCGAATACGATGGGCCGGGACGGAGTGCCCTCGGCAAGAATTTGACCGTTGATCCTGACCATCGAGCCAGAACCGCCACGGAACACTGCACCGGGACCGATTGAGAGAGTGGATCCAGTCCCGATGTCGACTGTCCCACCATTGCCGAGGGTGACCGCATTCGCACGACGAAGAGACACCTTCCCTGTTCCAGTCACCGAGAATGTACCGCTGATGTTCATTTCTTTATAAAGACTTAACGACCCATTTTCGATCAGCCGGACGGCGGTCTGCAGGGCCGTCAAAGGCCCGAACATGAGATTGCATCCGGGGCTTATGTCAATTTGAGCCCCACTCACCGTCGTCGGTATCAATGAATACATTTGCCCTTCGACAAAGACATTCCCGGTCAGCGCTTCCGGGAGGGGCCCCTGAAAGTAACTGCTGTAGAATTGATCGTAGGAACGAACGCTTCCAGAGGCATACACAGCAGAGACTGATACCTGACCGTCCGCCGCCGAGAAGTTCGACAACGAGATCCCGGTCGGGTAGTTGTTGATCGAGTTTGTATTAGGAGTGGATGAGGGATTGACAAGGTTATGCCCGGAATGGTAAAGTTGAGATGGATCCCCGGTATCTGCTTTGAACGACGAACCATAGTTCAAGACCAACGGTCCAAGGGTGAGGTCAATTCCGGAATTCACCACATCATTATCATTGAACGAAGAGGAGAAATCGCCGTAGTTTGAGCTATGCCAGATGAGAACTCCTCCATCGAACCCCGGGGGGGCACCCGGCCCACCGGCGAATCTGTTGAATTTCTCCCGCTTCCTATATTCCAGAATGAAATACTCGCTGTGTTTCCAGTCGTACCATGGGGAGGGGCAAGCAGAGTTACACTTTCCGCTCCTTCCGGCGTCTCCGTAGATCGTGACAATTGCCACCTTCGGGGACCGGGCGGAGGTAACAGGCTCTAACACAAAATCAGCTGTTGAAGAGATTTTGAGAACATCTCTTCCCGACAACCAGCCGGCCTGCAATTTCGCGCGAGCGTTGAGGTGGGGAGGGCAGAAATAATACCTCCTGTCACCGAATCCACCCCAGTGCATGATATCCCACGAACCGACCGCCTGGTGAGCGAACCCGATCGTGTGTCCGAACTCGTGCGCCAGCCCGGTGATTCCGTCCAGGACCACGGAGGAACTCGTGTTCCTCAGATACGACAGCTTTTCCGGCATTACAAATCCCTGACCCCCCAGCCGGGTCCAACCCCCGAGAGCCCCGCCTGCCGTCACGACTGCAATCTTCCCGTCCGAGGGATACGTATTTTCATCGAATTCTATGTAGTCCGGATCAGAAGGAGGTAGCCGGTGAAGTGCGACGACCCTGTTTATCGCCGCTGAGATCGGATCCAGGTAGGGGTCCCCCAGGCCATACGCGGATTTCACGTGATCCAGCGTGATCCAGCGTATGCAGTTCCGTCCATTCACGACATCTATTTTGTTCACGATGCCGGTATGGTACATATCTTCGCCTCCGGAACGGGTCGGATACGCCTGGATTTGAAGATTCCCATAGCTCACTTCATCCCAGTAATCACGGACGCTTCCATAGACTGTGAGGTCATACGGACCTCCGCCTTCCGGAGGAGTGTAATTCTGGTAGGTCCCAAAATCAGGGTGCACATTGGCGCCGGAATAGACATTCGATGAAAAGAGCATATTCCAGTAGTCTTCGTAGACATACTTGCGGACCTTTTTGTTCCCGAGTGGCCGTGTGTATCCCATCGACCCCACACCATCGAGATTCTGAACGTGATCCAGATCCGAATCCTGCACGGGGGAATTTCCGTCGGCAAGTCGACCATCCGGAAAGTCGACGTAGATCACCACCAGGGGTTCCACCGGATTTATTGTCACCCTGGCAGGCTGGTTCGTCTGGAGCTGGCATCGCCAGAACGTTTGTGCGACTACTGAACTCGATGCGATTGCAAACACAAGATTAATCAACAATAAGTTCTTCATGACGCTCTCCTCCCGGATTCGAGATCATATCGGGGGCAGAGGGCAAGGAAGGTGCCAGCGGGAAAACGCTGAATACGCGAGCCATTGTGTGCGAGGAGGGAACGTGACAATCGATTCCAATTAATCTCCTGCTCGGAATCGATTACTACCAAAACATTGTTGTAGTCGGGAACGACCTTCCCGCCGATATTCATCTTCTGATCGAATCTCCTGTTCTCGACAAAGAACTGGTCACCCAGGCTGTTCTTCATGAGATAGACGGTCGGATCGGTAAGCTGTGCGGCTGCTGCCGTCTCCTTCACAGTGCACATGCTGCCTTTGTGAGTATTTCTTAGCTGAGAGATCAAAGGAGTTGAGAGCATCAGCAGAAACATGATCACCGCGCATTGACGGACACTAGAGGGGTGAAGGCGGGCGACGTCGGTGGATATACTCATTGCGATCCTCCATGAATGATTGGGTGAATGTTGTGGCGTCAAAGTAGCCGCAACAGGCACCCTGGAACATCCCGTGAATACGGGATTCTCTCATGGGGACCGCAATCACAGACTGCCATACCGCGTTTGCGGTATGTTCACACTCTTGAGGCGGACAAGACAAAAAAAACCCGCCTTCATGGCGGGGCATCCTGCAAATCGATTGTACCCGTTCTGCTTAACGGGCCGATACAACGTCGGGGTTCACTTCTTTCTTCCCGGCTTGACGCGCCAATTGCACTTCCCTCACCCTCTTTACCGCAAGTGCACCGAAGATGTGGGCCGATCTGCCATTCTCAGCGTACTTTGCCTCCATCTTGATGGCAAAATCCCCCCGGTCAGAATGGAGATCCTGAAGTGCGAGAGCTGCGAGGATACGGACCTCGACATGCGCATCAGAATTCTTCACGATGCGCTTGAGAGGAATAACGAATGTTGAGAACGATTCGTCGGGCAGCAACGCTTTGAGCTCCCTCACCGTCTGGGCCGCAGTCGCCTGAAGCCCGGCGGAATCGCTCTTGTTTAACGTCAGATCCCTTCGGACAGTTTGGGCTTGAGAACGAATGGATGGTTTGAGTATCTTAAACCATTTTGAGAGGAGGGTGAGTCATGGTGGAGAAGACAGATTCAGAAGCAGTGGTCCGAGAGATCAAGCGACAGCGCCCCGACTGGTCGGCCACGACAGTATAATAGATACCATTGGATCGCTTGAAAAGGGTGGGCATGCCTGCCTCTCTGCTTGAAAAGTGTCAGCAGATTTGTTAGCAGGAGTGCTGTAGCGGCTGTAAGTGTAGTGCCCCCAACCAGATTCGAACTGGTGTTACAGGCTTGAAAAGCCCGTGTCCTAGGCCTCTAGACGATGGGGGCAGGGAAAAGATTGCCGGTCGTGGATCGCGGTTCGAGCTGATGAAGCAGATG
>DASVIU010000739.1:0-7204 GCA_036386275.1 Bacteroidota bacterium
ACACTAGTGCGCTTCCGGGTTAACGGATGAACACGTTTTCAGGTTGAACGGTCAATGGACAAAGTCGGTGCTACTTACTCTTTGCCTTCTCGGGATCTCTTACTGACTGACAATGCGCTCATTATGTGATTTGAGGCAAAGACGCGTGTCCAGGAGCGGTATTGACAAACACTCTCCTCCTCCGTAGCTTTAGCCTGAAGCGAAAGGTTGTGCCCGGGGAGGGGGCGACCCCGATCAGCTGCGTCCCATTCTTGCCCTCTGGGGTCGGAGGCCGTCATGAACAAGTCTCTTTTCCCTGCCTGCCTGCTTCTTTTCTGCTTAAGTTGTGAGCGCTCCTCATTCGCCCCCGAGCCTCCACCGCCTTCCCGGGTAGGCCAGAAAGTGATTGTGAACGGGTTCGACGAAGGGATCGACGCGTATGTCGATGATCAGGGATGTCGCGTTGGAAAGTACTTCGATTTCACTCCGTACGACAGCCTGAGCATCACTTTCTCGGCGCAGCGCTATGCCGCCGGTCAGGACATCGTGCCGTTCAGCATCAAGATCGGGCCGGGGTATTACGTCAGGGGGTCACTGGCCGATCAGAAGCAGGACTTCGCGTATTCCGTTCCTGTTCCCGTGCTTTCTAAGCCGCGGTTTGCCGCACTGACGTTCCTGGTCCCCTTGAGCGTTCCCCCCCTCGTTCTCTCGAATTTGAGGGTTGTTGGCTGGTTCACCTATTGATATCGGGTGTGTGCAACTCCCGCATCTGTTCCTTCGTACCGTTGATACTGACAGTCTCGCCGGTTTCAGGCGGGACTAATCCCGGATCCCCCCAACCACAAGGAGCCATTCATGCGTGCACGAAGCGTCCTCCTCCGACTTGCGATCATCCTCCTTCTCGCCGCGGTTGCTTACGGCCAGAAACCCGCCGGCGGGATCAACAACGACGCCGCCAAAGGCGCCATCGACATTCCGTACAAGAAATTCGTGCTTGACAACGGGCTCACGGTTCTCATCCACGAGGACCACAAAGCCCCGATTGTCGCGGTAAACGTCTGGTACCACGTCGGGTCGAAGAACGAAAAGCCCGGGAAGACCGGATTTGCGCACCTGTTCGAGCACCTGATGTTCGGCGGGAGCGAACATTTCAACGAAAGTGTCGTCGCGACGCTGGAGAAAGCCGGGGCGACCGATGATAACGGCACGACATCAGAGGACCGGACCAACTACTTCGAGAATATCCCCACGTCGGCATTCGACCGGGTGCTCTGGCTCGAGTCCGACAGGATGGGTCATCTGCTCGGCGTCGTCGATCAGAAGAAGCTCGACACGCAGCGCGGAGTCGTGCAGAATGAGAAGCGGCAGGGGGAAAACGAGCCGTACGCCGTAACCGACGAGCTGATCACAAAGAACACGTTCCCGGCTGGTCACCCCTATTCCTGGACGGTGATCGGATCGATGGAGGACCTGAGCGCGGCGTCGCTCAACGATGTGCATGAATGGTTCAAGACTTATTATGGCGCGGCCAATTCGATACTTGTCATCGCCGGGGACGTCGAAACCGAATCGGCGCTCACAAAGGTGAAACACTACTTCGGCGACATTCCCTCAGGACCTCCTGTCGCAAGGCCGCAGGTCTGGATCGCAAAGCGGACAGGCACACAGCGCGGGACCGTCCAGGACCGGGTTCCCCAGTCCCGCATTTACAAGGTATGGAACACACCCCAGTGGGGTTCGGACGACGCGGCCTACCTGCACCTTGTCGGGAGTGTGCTGAGCGACGGGAAGAGCTCCAGGCTGTACAAACGGCTCGTGTACGACGACCAGATCGCCACTGGCGTCGGCGCCTCGATTGACGCCAGGGAGATCGCGGGTCTCTTTACTGTCGATGCCACCGCCAAGCCGGGCGGGGATCTCTCCCGTGTGGAAAAGGCGGTGGATGAAGAGCTCGCACGGTTTCTGAAGGACGGGCCTACCGATGCGGAGATCCAGCGCGCGAAGACCCGCTTCCGCTCCGGGTTCATACGCGGCATAGAGCGGATCGGAGGGTTCGGGGGGAAGAGCGACGTGCTCGCCCGCGGGGAGGCGTTCACAGGGAATCCCGGGATGTACAAGCAGACCCTGGGCGTCGTCACCGGAGCGACGAAAGAAAATCTGCTCCGTGCTGCCCGTGAATGGCTCTCGGACGGAGTCTATATACTCGAGGTCCATCCGTTTTCCGAGTTTACGACGTCGACGGATACGGCGGACCGGTCGAAGCTTCCCATGACCGGTGCCCCGCCCGAGGCGAAGTTCCCCTCGCTCCAGCGCGCAAAGCTCTCAAACGGGCTCACAGTGGTTCTGGCCGAGAGGCACAGCGTTCCGGTTGTGCAGTTCAATCTTCTGGTGAACGCGGGATATTCGTCCGATCAGTTCGCGCTTCCCGGGACCGCAAGCCTCGCCATGTCTACATTGATGCAGGGGACGAAGAAGCGAAACGCGCTTCAGATCAGCGATGAAAGTGCCGTGCTCGGCGCCAACCTCTTTGCTTTCTCCGACCTCGACAAGTCCCGCGTCTCCCTGAACGCCCTCTTGGAAAACCTGGACGCATCCCTCGACCTGTTTGCGGATGTCATACTCAATCCGATGTTTCCGCAGGAGGACTTCGTCAGGCAGCAGCGACAGCTCCTGGCGAGGATCCAGCAGGAAAAGGTCTCTCCGTTCCCCATGGCGCTCCGTGTCCTCCCGGTCCTCATGTACGGAGCCGGGCATGCGTACGGGACCCAGTTCACGGGGTCGGGGACAGAATCGTCGGTCGGGAAGATCACGCGTGACGACCTCGTGAAGTTCCACCGCGCATGGTTCAAGCCAAACAACGCGGTCCTTGTGGTTGTCGGCGCCACGTCGATGGATGCCATAAAGCCGAAGTTGGAGAAGCTGTTCAGTTCATGGCAGAAGGGGGACGTTCAGAAGAAGAATATAAGCACGGTCAGCCTTCCTCCGAAGCCGCGCGTCTACATCGTCGATAAACCGGGAGCCCTTCAATCGATAATCCTGACGGGCGAAATCGCACCGCCCAAATCGGACCCCGCCAACATAGCGATGGAAACGATGAACACAGTCCTGGGTGGGGTGTTCTCGTCGCGCCTTAACATGAACCTGCGCGAAGACAAGCACTGGGCGTACGGCGCCGGCTCGGTGATACTCGGCGCGGAAGCACAGAGACCGTTCATCGCCTATGCTCCCGTGCAAACCGACAAGACGAAGGAATCGATGGTGGAGGTGGCGAAGGAGCTCCGGTGGATCGTCACCGACCATCCGGCGACTTCCGCCGAGCTGGGGAAAGCGCAGGATGTCGAGACCCTCACGCTTCCGGGTTCCTGGGAAACCATGGCTGCCGTCGGTGGCTCCATCGGCGATTTGATCCGCTTCAACCTCCCCGATGATTACTTTGCGCTCTACCCCTCGCGAGTCCGTGCTCTGTCCGTCGGCGATCTGACCGATGCGGCGAAGAAAATCGTCCGTCCGGAGGGGCTCACGTGGGTGATTGTGGGGGACCGCGCGAAAATCGAGGCGGGGATCAAGGAGCTGAACTACGGGGAGCTGCAGTACATCGACAGCGACGGCAACCTCGTGAAGTGATGTCAATTCCCGGCGGTGGCGCCTGGGGCGCCACCGCCGGTCTTTAAACCTGTTCCCCTTTCTTCTGCCGCAGCAGCCAGTCGTAGAACTCCGGGTTCTGATATGTCTCGGTCCACGAGTCGTGCACTGCTTCCGGGTACACGGTAAACCTGACATTCCCCCCCGCGGCCTTCAAATTTTTCACCATGCTCTCCCCCCGTTCGAACGCGATGACAGGATCCTTCTTCCCGTGGAATGCCCACACGGGGATGTCCTTCAGCACCTTCACTCTGGTCGTATCCCCCCACCCACATATCGGGGCGATCGCTGCAAAGAGATCCGGATACGCGGCGGCCATCCTCCACGTCCCGTTCCCTCCCATGCTCATCCCTGTAAGGTATATCCTTGACCGGTCGACGCTGTACCGTTCCAGTACTCTCTCCAGCAGAACTTTCAGAACCGGCACCGACCAGTTCTCGTCTTCGGGGCATTGCGGTGAGACGAGTATGAACGGATATTTCTTTCCCGCTTCCACGAGCCTGGGTGGGCCGTGTCTCTTGACGAGCTCCAGGTCCGTTCCGCGTTCCCCCGCCCCATGAAGGAAAAACACAAGCGGCCATTTCGTCCCTTCTTTGCCATAACCTTCCGGCAGGTAGAGAAGGTATCCCGCATGCACGTCGATTGTGATTTGCTTCGTGAATTTCTGAGCTTCCTGTTTTCCCTCCATGACCCGAGACTCCGTTGTGTTTTCGCAACCTGTGAGAACCAGCATGCCTGACGGGAGTCCGATGTCCGCGATGTCCATGATTATCGTCCCCTCGTTTCGTGCAAACAAAATCATCAGAATCCGAATCATTTGCAATTGGAACCCGCAATGGCGAAATTCACGCTGCCGGTTTGATCCCCCCTTCTCCCGATTGTGCCACAGGTCTGAGGATAATACCAATGGACAAATACCGCCTCCGCCGGTTATTCGACGCCGCGTCCGGACGATGTCTTGATGTCGCAATTGACCACGGGTTCTTCAACGAGCTCGGCTTCCTGGGCGGCATCGAGGACATCGTGAAGAGCGTCAAGACACTCGTCGCGGCGCAGCCGGATGCCATACAGCTCACGATCGGACAGGCGGGCGTGCTGCAGTCGATCCCCGGGAAGCAGAAGCCCTCGCTCGTTCTCAGGACCGACGTTGCCAACGTGTACGGGACGAGCCTCCCCCGTGCGCTGTTCAGCCGGATGATCGAGCACCCTGTTGAGCAGGCGCTACGTCTCGACGCAGTCTGTGTTGTCGTGAATCTGTTCCGGATCCCGGACCAGCCCGAGGTCACCGACCAGTGCATACAGAACATACTCAGGATCAAGCCCGAGTGCGACGTCTACGGGATGCCCCTCATGATCGAGCCCCTGGTATTCCGCCCCAATGAGAAGGGGGGAGGGTACATGGTGGATGGCGACATGGCGAAGATTCTTCCGCTCGTCCGCCAGGCCGTGGAGCTCGGTGCGGACGTCATCAAGGCGGATCCGACGGACGACGTGGGCGAGTACCACCGTGTCGTGGGAATTGCGCGGGTTCCCGTGCTTGTCCGCGGCGGTGGAAAGGCGGACGACTTCGAGGTGCTGAAGAGGACCGAGGCGCTGATCCGTCAGGGGGTGGCTGGGATCGTGTACGGGCGCAACATCATACAGCACGCCGACCCTGCGGGAATGACAAGGGCGCTGATGGCGATCGTGCATGAGGGGGTGACGGCCGAAAAGGCCCGTGAATTCATCGGGGGAAGGAAGGCATGAAAGGTCCGGTGCGTGTCGGGATAATCGGCGGCGGCCTGATGGGCCGCGAAACTGCGAGTGCCCTCGGGAGATGGTTTGCCCTCGATGGTTTTCCCGTGCGGGCGGAGCTCGTGGCCGTGTGCGATGTGGCGGAAGCGCAGCGCGAGTGGTTCCGGAACGTCCCGGGGGTCCGGATGATCACCGCGGACTACCACGAATTGCTCCGCTGGCCCGAAGTCGATGTCGTCTACGTGGCGGTGCCGCACAATTTGCACGAGAAGATTTACACCGATGTCCTGAAGGCGGGGAAGGACCTTCTGGCGGAGAAACCGTTCGGCATCGACCTTCCGGCAGCCGGGAGGCTGACCGCCGCCGTCCGCTCATCGGGAAGGTTCGTTCGCGTCAGCTCCGAGTTTACTTTTCTCCCCGGTGCTCAGAGGGTGTGGCGCTTTGTGCGCGAGGGGAAATTCGGGACCCCGCTTGAAGTGCGGGCAGGGTTCTGTCACTCGAGCGATCTCGACCCGGAAAAGCCGGTCAACTGGAAAAGGCAGACCTCCACGTGCGGGCTGATAGGGGTGATGGGGGACCTCGGCATGCACGTGCTGCATCTCCCTCTCCGTCTCGGCTGGAAACCGAACCGTGTCTTTGCCCAGCTCCAGAAGATATACAACGAACGCCCCGACGGGAAAGGGGGGAAGGCGCCGTGCGACACGTGGGATAACGCCATACTGAGCACGGACGTCGACATCGATGGTGCCGGGGTGCCGATGCGCCTGGAGATGAAGCGGCTCGCCCCGGGGGAGACCAACACGTGGTTCATCGAAGTTCTCGGCACCGACGGCGGGATCCGGTTCAGCACGAAGGAACCGAAAACCCTCTGGGTGTTCCGCCGGGGGCAGGAGCAGGTCTGGGAGCGGATCGACCTCGGTTTCCAGTCGGTCTTTCCTGCGGTTACGGGAGGGGTGTTCGAGCCGGGATTCCCTGACTGCTTTCTTCAGATGTGGGGGGCGTTCATCGCGGAGCGGGAGGGTGTGCTCGGGGAGAAATTCGGCTGCGCGACGCCGGAGGAAGCCCTCGCAAGCCACGAAGTCTTTGCCGCAGCCCTCCGGTCGGCGGAAAGCAGGAGATCCGAGCCCGTCCAAGGGGCGTCCTGAATCTTATCTGTCCTTCCCGGTCTTGCCGCGCACCTTTGTTGCCGGTATGATCCCCTTGCACCTTGCCTCCGGGGCTTCCCGGACATCTCCTCATTGTGCCGCATTTCCGCGATGGGTCCTCTGCAGCAAGGGCTTGCAACACGGGAGCCCTTTCGATATGTTGAATCACAGGCCATCGTGTGGTGGGATTCGACAGGAGTGATCTTCATGAAGTTTGCTTGTCTTATTTTGTTCCCGATCGCGTTCGCCCTCGCCCAGGTCTCCGGGGTCGAGCCGGATGCTCGTACCGGCTTTCAATCGATCAATGCGGACGACCTGAAGTCCTATCTGACATATATGGCTTCCGACGCGCTCCAGGGGAGAGAGACGTCCTATCCCGGTGAGAAGCTGGCTGCCGCATACATCGCCGACCATTTCAAGACTTTTGGTCTCCGGCCGATGGGAGACGACGGCACGTACCTGCAGCATTACAGCGTGGAACTTGTCGGCGTGAGCGATTCGACGACAATTTCCGTCAGCAACGGAGGGGCGCAGGAGACGTTTCGCTGGACGGACGATTTTATCGCATTCGGCGGCCGCGACACGAGTGTCTCCGGGCGCGTTGCCTGCGTTGGCTACATGGACAGCAAAACGCCTTTGGAGGCAAGAGCCGGACTCGCCGGGAGAGTGATCCTCGTCTTCTCCGGGTCCCGCGCCGGAACCCC
>DASVIU010000740.1:0-9563 GCA_036386275.1 Bacteroidota bacterium
GCTTGCTTGTTCCGGCGACTCCTGCCGGAAGTGTCGCCTCCGCTATACCTGCACTTTGTCGGGCTGGTAGATCTTTGGCGTGCGCGCCTTCTTGCGCGAGAACCGTTTCTCCACCCCGGGGGCGGGAGATTTCGCCTCATCCTCGACGTCGGGATAGGTGAAGATGTCGTACTTGTAGTTCCGGAGAATGATCTGGTTCCCGTTCCTTCCGAGAACGTATTGCGGGAGGAGAGGAATCTTCCCCCCGCCCCCCGGGGCATCGATGACAAACGCGGGGATGGCCAGACCGGACGTGTGCCCGCGGAGCTTGTCCATGATCTCCAGTCCGACGCTCACCGGCGTGCGGAAATGGTTCGCCCCCTTCGTGATATCCGCCTGGTAGAGATAGTACGGCCGGACGCGCATGGTCAGCAGCTTGCGCATCAACTCGAGCATTACCTCCGCCGAATCGTTGACACCTTTCATCAGCACCGCCTGGTTCCCCACGGGGATGCCGGCATCCGCAAGCATCTCGCATGCCCGCTTCGCCTCGGGTGTGCATTCCCACGGGTGGTTGAAATGCGTGTTGACGTACAGCGGGTGATACTTCCGGAGCATCTTGCAGAGTTTGGGAGTGATCCTCTGCGGAAGGACGCACGGCATTTTCGTGCCGAGGCGGATGATCTCCACGTGCGGGATTTCGCGCAGCCCGGCAATGATCCTCTCAAGCATGAAATCGGTGAGCATCAGGGGATCGCCGCCGGAGAGGATCACGTCGCGCACCTCGGGGTGCGCCGCGATATAGTCGATCCCCCCCTGGATATACTTCATGTTGATCTTCGAAGAGTCCCCCACCTTTCGCTTCCTGGTGCAGAACCGGCAGTACATCGAACACTGGCTCGTCGTCAGGAAGAGGACGCGGTCAGGATAGCGATGGACAATGCTCGGCACGGGACTGTGAGAGTCTTCCGCCAGGGGGTCTTCGGGGAAGCCGTCTTCTTCCAGCTCCTTCCCGTCCGGAATGCACTGGAGCCAGATCGGATCGCCGGGGAAACGTATCAGGCTCAGATAATATGGATTGATCCGGATGTGGAAGAGGTTGTTCAACCGTTCCGAGAGCTCCTTGTCGAACCCGAACCGTTCGACGAGGTCTTTTCCGCTGTCCACACTCTGCCGCAGCATAGTCTGCCAGAGTTCCATCGGTACCTTTATTCCTCCCCTGATGTTATGTCAGATATTTGCCGTAAACGACCAGGTCATCCCCCGGCCGGTAATAATCCACAATCGTTGCAAGCTGGCTGTATCCCCGCCGCATATAAAAGTCCCTCGTCCGCCGGTACCTTGGGAGTGACGAGGTTTCCGCGATAATCAGGCGCCCGGACATCTCCCGGACCAGATTGCAGGCATCGTCGTCGAGCGCGCGCCCGATCCCTTTTCCGTGCAGGGCCGGGTCGACCGCCACCCAGTACAGGTCGAATGTCCCCTCCGTGGCCGGCGTCGGGCCCACGCAGTAGTAGCCGGCAACCTTCCCCCCCTCTTCGGCCACCCGGATTATGTAGTCGGTTTGCCCCGGAACGTCGAGCGCCGCGTCGATCAACTCCACCGCAATCACAACTTCCTCTTCCGTGAATACCCCCGTCGCCGCCACGAGATCCCGGATCGGGCCGCGATCTTCGCGACTGAGGGGCCGGATCACCGGCTCCGCTCCAGCGCCGATTCGACGATCTTCGCGACGATCTCTGCAAACGTATACCCCTGAGCACGCGCGGACCGTGCAAACCCCGCGTCATCGGATATGTCGGGGTTCGGATTAACCTCCAGGACGTACGGGACGCCGTCCTTCGTCAGCCTGAAGTCCACGCGCGCGTAGTCGCGGCAGCCGATGAGCGAATACGCCCGCAGCGCCGTCTCCTTGATGTGGGCCTCGAGCTGCGCGGGAAGCACGGCGGGACAGACTCCCCTGGTCCCTTCGTACGCCACCGTCCCGTGGATCCACTTCGCCTCGTAGCTCACAATTTTGTGCATCCCGTCCGTCAGACCGGAGAAGTCTATCTCCGAAATCGGCAGGGCCACCGGGGGGTTGTTCCCCAGAATGGCGACATTGAGTTCGCGTCCGTCGATGTATTCCTCCGCCAGAGCGGGCTGGTCATATTCCGTGTGAATGAACCGCGCGCGCTTCCGCAGGTCGGCGAGATTGTAGACCACGGAACTGTCATCGATTCCCACGCTGGCGTCTTCGTGCGCGGGCTTGACGATCAGGGGGAACGAGACACCGTCCTGCATCGCGATCCTGTCTCCGACGCGGAACACCATGAACCTGGGGGTCCTGATGCCGTGCGAGGCCAGGATTTCCTTGACGCGCGGCTTGTTGAGGGCGGTCCCCAGGGCAAGCGGACCGGCGCCCGTGAACGGGATGTTCATGAGCTCATAGACCCCCGCGATATTCATTTCCTGCGCGGATTCGTTCTCGACGCTTTCGACGAGGTTGAAAACAAGGTCCGGACATTCCCCGCGGAGGTAGTCAACGAGCCTGAAGAAATTACTGTCGACATTGAAGATCGCCGTCCGGTACCCGAGCGAGTTGAGCGCGGACTTGATATCCACCATCTCCTCCACCACGCCGATCTCGGAAAGATCGATGAGTGCCTGGGTCGCCACCGGCTTGCCGTGCGCGGTCTTCGGCGCACGCCTCGGAGGAGGGCCCTCCTGCAGCTGTCCGTTTTCCCCGATGTACTTCCGCCCCGCTTCAGTCCCGACGACGGGTTCATTGTACAGGACCGCTATCCGCGTTTTTTTTGCCATGGAATAATCCGCCTTCTCCTGTTGCGTTCTCCTCATTACTACGCTCGGGCGTACACCCGGAAATTCATGCGCGGGTCACGCAGGCACAGTGTGCCGCCGGTGCCGGACGGGGATGCCGCACCGATTCAAAGCGATATCGAGCACGGAATTGATGAGCCCGTTATACGTCATCCCCGCCGCACGTGCCGCCTTGGGGAAGCAGGAATTGTCCTCGGGCCTCGGCAGGATCCCGGGGAGCGGGTTGACCTCGATGACGCGGGGTTCCCCCGCGGCATCACAGCGGAGGTCGATCCGCGTCCAGTCACGGCAGCGCAGGACGCTGTAGGCCTTCCTGCAGAGCAACTCGATGTCCCGGCGGAGGCGTTCGTCCAGGGGGGCGGGACATTCGTAGATATCGAGAGGTTTCTCGACGGTGTCCCATATCCACTTTGCTTCGTAGGAGTAAATCGGGGTCGCGCCGGCGGGAAGCGCATCGAACTTTATCTCAACCGCCGGAAGGAGACGGAGCCCCTCTCCGTTCCCCATCATGGCCACCGTGAACTCCCGGCCGGGAAGGAATTCCTCCACGAGGGCCGGTTCACCGTATGTGGCAAGGAGAGTACCGACCTCCCGCTCAAGCTCGTTCGCGCTACGCACGACGCAGGAATCGTAGATCCCTTTGCTCGACCCTTCGTGAAGCGGCTTCACGATCGACGGGAATCGAAGCCGCAGACCCCTGCACTCGTCCATGGATGCAACAACGGCATGCGGGGCTGTCGGCACGCCGTAGTACGAGAGGACTTCTTTGGCGCGCGACTTGACGAGACATATGCCCAGCGTGAGGGGATCGGAGCCCAGGTACGGAATGCGGAGCATCTCGAGAATCGACGGAATCTGCCCTTCGCGCGAGGGACCGTAGAGTCCTTCCGCAATGTTAAAAACGAAAAAGGGCCTTATTTTACGCAGTTTTTCGTACGCCTCTTCGTCCGCCTCTATCATAGTCACGTCATACCGCTCGGCGAGCGCGTCTCTGACAGCTGCGACGGTGTCCGCGGTGTCCCATTCAACGAACATGTCGTTCACGCGATCGGACGGATCAACTGTCACAAGTGATGGTGCCGCTCCCTGACGATTGACGGAAGAAGAAGAGGTGGAGGTAGGTGACTTCGCGCGGGCGATGCCGGCATCTGAGTGGGGTGAAGCTTCCGACTTTACGTTGTAGAGGAGAGCTAACGTCTCCGAGAAAGAAGGAACCTGTGGAAACGAAGGATCCAGAAAAACTCCAAACTGTTCGACAGTCACTCATCTCTGACTGTCAATATAAGCATTTTCGTGTTCTTGTCAAGAAAAAAGTGCGTTTACGACCTCCGGATGCCGTCGTCGGTTTCATCCGACGTCGATCAACTTCATCTCGTCGTGGTACCGGGAGCGAAGGTAGGAGAGGAGCGAGCGGTGTTCTGACTTTCCGAGATGAGGGTCGCTCTCGACGATCGCCAGCGCGTCGGCGCGCGCCTCGTCGAGGAGCGCTGCGTCCGCGAGTATGTCCGCAATTTTGAATTCGGGGATCCCGCTCTGACGCGTTCCGAAGAAATCTCCCGGACCGCGGAGCTGGAGATCGGTCTCGGCGATCCTGAACCCGTCGGTCGTGGCCACCATCGCGGCAAGGCGACGTTCCGCGAGCAGCTGCTGATCGGCCGCGAGCGCGGTCCCGCGCGCCGCAGCACGTCCCACCCTCGCGGCGATCCATCGCTTCGCGACAAGAATGCAGAAGGACCGGTCGCTGCCGCGCCCGACGCGTCCGCGGAGCTGGTGGAGCTGTGATAGTCCGAAACGTTCGGCGTTTTCGATGACCATCACGGTGGCGTTGCTCACGTCGATCCCCACTTCGATGACTGTGGTCGCGACAAGGATGTCGATTTCGCCGCGGATGAAGCGGTCCATCACCGCATCACGCTCCTCACCCGCGAGACGTCCGTGGATCAGTCCGAGCCGGAGATCGGGGAACACCTCCTTCTGCAGGCGGTTGTAGTGCACTGTGGCCGCCTTGAGATCGAGTTTTTCCGATTCTTCGATCAGCGGATAGACGAAATACGCCTGACGCCCCTCCCTGACCTGTTCGCGAACGAACGACGCGACCGATGCCATGTCCTCATCGCTCTTCAGCACCGTGGTGACGGGCTTCCTGTCACGGGGGAGCTCGTCGATCACCGACACGTCAAGGTCGCCGTACAGCGTCAGCGAGAGCGTCCGGGGGATCGGCGTTGCCGTCATCACAAGGACATCGGGGTTTGCTCCTTTGCTCCGCAGCGTGGCACGCTGAATGACCCCGAACCGGTGCTGCTCATCGATCACAACGAATCCCAGGCGCGCGAAGGCGACCTCCTTTTCAAAGAGGGCATGAGTCCCCACGATGATCTGCGCGGTGCCCCTGCGGATATCTTCGAGCAGGTCCCTCCGGAGAGCGCTTTTCTGCGCTCCCACGAGAAGGCGGATATTCACCGGGCTGTCAGCCAGGAGCCTCCGGAGCGTTCTGAAATGCTGTTCGGCGAGGAGCTCTGTCGGCACCATGAAGACCGACTGGTAGCCGTTGTCGGCCGCTATGAGCATCGCAAGGAGCGCCACTACCGTTTTCCCGCTTCCCACGTCCCCCTGGAGCAAACGGTTCATGACTCTCGGCGCCCCCATGTCCGCGGTGATTTCCTGGACCACCTTCACCTGGGCGCGCGTGAGCGCAAACGGAAGCGAATCGACAAGCGTTCGCGCGAGATTGGACTTCACCGTAAAAGCTATCCCTCCCGATTCTTCGCGCATCGTGCGCCGCTTCATCGCGAGCTTGATCTGGAAGCGGAAAAGCTCCTCGTACTTGAGCCGCCGAAGTCCCTCCTGGAGATCGGTCCTGGAGGCCGGCCGGTGGACGGACTGGAGGGCCGCCCGCGCGGACACCAGGCCCCGTGCATCGGTGACGGCCCGTGGGAGGATCTCCGGGAAGAGATTGCCGTACGTTTTCCACGCACCGGCGATGACCCTCCGGAAGCCTCCGCTGTCGAGGCCGGCACGCGCAAGCTCCTGCCCTGAAGGGTACATGGGGACAAGCCCGCCGGTGTTCAGCGTATCGACCCATTGCGTGGCACCCGGGTCGTGCTCCCCCTCCACGGACGTCGCAATGCGGTCGATATCCGGATGAACAAACTGCAGTATGGCGCCATACATCCCCGGTTCACCCGACACCGCCAGAGTCTCGCCGATCCGGAACATCGTCTTCCAGTACTGCACCCCGCCGAACCAGACGCACTGGAGAGAGCCCGTCCGGTCGGCAAGGACAAGGAGGAACCGGGATTTCGCCCCGAAACCGAGAACACGGAATGAACGCACTTCCCCAATAACCGTAAACTCGCGGCGGACTCCCTCCACGCGGGGATCCCCCACGCCAGGTGCGTCACTCTGTGCACCTGCGAGAGTCTCCTCGCGGAGCCGGGCGATGGAAAGCACGGTGGTACGGTCGATATACCGGCGGGGAACGTGAAGGAGGAGGTCCTCGACGGTCCTGATGCCGGCTTGCTCGAGGAGGGCCGATTTCTTCGGACCGATCCCCTTCACAAATTGCACCGGTATGGAGTGGAGATCGGAGGGATTCGAGGGGAAGTGCATGTCGCGTGCAAGATACTGCGCCGGGGGGGGAGTGTCAAGCGGACACCCGGTGCGGGTCGGTT
Source organism: Bacteroidota bacterium (assembly GCA_036386275.1). Taxonomy (GTDB): domain Bacteria; phylum Bacteroidota; class Ignavibacteria; order UBA10030; family UBA6906; genus Fen-1273. The sequence continues at coordinate 6,471 of DASVIU010000740.1, forward strand.
TTCCCGGGAGGGGTGAAGGTTAGTTTCCTGTTGTCTCTTAAGGGCAAAGATCGTATCTTCTGCGAACAATCACGCATATCAGGGCCACCGTTTGGAACACCTCTTCACGGCGATACTTCCGCAACTCCCGACCCTCAAGGAAATAGTCATCTGGGGCGGGTACATAGGCCTCTTCGCCATCGTTTTCTCTGAAACAGGTTTGCTTATCGGTTTTTTTCTTCCCGGGGATTCACTCCTCGTCACGGCCGGACTTTACGCATCCGCCACCGGAGAACTTGACCCCGCCAAGCTCATCGTGCTCCTGATAATTGCGGCGGTGAGCGGGAACGCAACCGGATACCTGATCGGTCTCAGGGCGGGCCAGGCACTCTACAACCGCCCACAGTCCCGTTGGTTCCGCCGGGACCATCTCATCAAGACCAGGGAGTTCTACGAGAAATACGGCGGGATCACGATCGTCATGGCCCAGTTTATGCCCTTCGCAAGGACATTTGCCCCGGTCGTCGCAGGAGTGGCACAGATGACGTACAGACGATTCGCACTCTTCAACATCGCCGGTGCCATCGGATGGGTGGCAGGCATGATCCTCCTCGGTTACTATCTGGGAAAGAGCATTCCAGGGATCGAAAGCAAGATCGAGTATGTCATCGCCATCGTTGTGTTAATCTCCATCCTCCCGATGCTCATCAAGTACATCCAGCACAGGATGAAGCAGAAGGGGGATGCCCCGCGCACCCCCGGGCCGCAATCCGGGTCCTGACCTCAACCACCATTACGCCACAGGAGTCCTATGGGAAACCCGCTGTTCGAGAGGAAACCCCTGAGTCTGCTTCTCGAGGAGTTGAAAGGAGAGAACCGGCTCCGCCGGGTCCTCGGGCCGGTGACACTGACGAGCCTGGGGGTCGGCGCGGTGATCGGGACGGGCATATTCGTCCTCACCGGCGTCGCCGCACACGACAAGGCGGGGCCAGGTGTGATCCTCTCGTTCGCCGCGTCCGGGATCGCATGCATATTCGCAGCCCTCTGCTACGCGGAGTTCGCTTCGATGGTCCCTGTCGCGGGTTCGGCCTACACCTATGCGTACGCCACGCTCGGCGAGCTTTTCGCCTGGATCATCGGATGGGACCTGGTCCTGGAGTACGCGGTCGGGTCATCGACGGTGGCGCACGGGTGGTCGGCCCATTTCCAGGATCTCCTGGGGAGTTTCGGCATTCACATCCCTTACGCCTTCGGAAACGCTCCATTCGATTTCGACATCGGCACGGGGCGCTTCTTCCCCACAGGAGCTTACTTCGACGTCGCGGCAATCGTCATCACGTTCATCATCACAGCGATACTCATCAAGGGGATACGGGAGAGCGCGAGTTTTAATGCCGGGATGGTGATGGTCAAACTCGCCATCGTCCTCTTCGTGATCATTGTCGGCGCATTTTATATCGATCCGAAGAACTGGCAGCCGTTTGCGCCGTACGGGTACACGGGGATCAGCTTTTTCGGAAAGTCGCTCTTCGGTCAGACCGGCGCCAATGGCGCCCCCCTCGGCGTCCTTGCAGGAGCCGCCGTGATTTTCTTCGCCTACATCGGGTTCGATTCGGTCTCCACGCACGCCGAAGAGGCAAAGAACCCCCAGAAAGATGTCCCCATCGGCATCATCGCCTCCCTGATCATCTGTACGGTACTCTATATACTTGTCTCGAGCGTGCTGACAGGCATGATCCCCGCCGACCAGATCAACATCAACGCTCCGGTATCGGACGCCTTTCGTCAGAAGGGGCTCCCCTGGGCGCAGCGGCTTATAGACGTCGGCGCAATCACCGGTATCACGTCGGTCCTTCTGGTCATGATGTTGAGCCAGCCACGGGTACTTCTCGCGATGGCGCGGGACGGCCTGGTGCCAACTTCCTTTTTCGGCGCCATACACGAAAAATTCCGGACACCTTACAAGTCCACGATGCTGACCGGGCTGTTCGTTTCACTCATGGCGGCATTCCTCCCTCTCCGCATACTTGCAGAGCTGACGAACATCGGTACGCTTCTCGCGTTCACGATCGTCTGCGCCGCCGTCCTGATCATGCGGAAGAAGCATCCCGAGGCAGCCCGCCCGTTCCGGGCGCCCTTCGTCCCGTTTGTCCCGATTGCGGGAATTCTGTCGTGCCTCCTCCTCATGTTCTCTCTGCCGGAGGAGAACTGGTGGCGGCTGATCATCTGGCTGCTCCTCGGGTTCATAATCTACTTCAGCTATGGCCGGCGGCACAGCGTGCTCGCCAAACTTCGACAGGCGGAGGCAGCGAAGCGGGCATGAGCGGAAATGGCGGAGACAGGGCGGATGTCCGGAAGGTGACTCATGAGTGAGACACCGCACGAGTTCAAACGGGCCCTGGGGCTGTTTGACGGAACAATGCTCGTCATCGGCTCGATGATAGGGTCTGGCATTTTCATCGTGAGCGCCGATATCGCCCGGACCGTCGGGGGCGGCGGGTGGCTCCTCTTGATCTGGGTGATCACGGGGCTCATGACGGTCACGGGAGCGCTCGCCTACGGCGAGCTCGCGGGAATGATGCCCCACGCGGGAGGACAGTATGTCTATCTCCGCGAAGCCTACAATCCCCTCGTCGGGTTCCTCTACGGATGGACGTTCTTCCTTGTCATCCAGACCGGGACGATCGCTGCGGTCGGCGTCGCTTTCGCAAAATTCACCGCCGTGCTCTTCCCGGGGCTGGGAGAGACGAACGTGCTCTTTCAGGCCGGACCCGTGAAGCTGACGGCCCAGAGGTTTGTGGCCATGCTCAATGTCGCCGTGCTGACCTTCATTAATACACGCGGCATCGTGGGAGGGAAGTGGATCCAGAACACATTCACGACCGCCAAGACGATTGCGCTGATCGCGCTGATCGCGCTCGGGCTCGCCGCCGGAATCTCGCTGGGTGTCTTCCGTGAGAACCTGGACACGTTCTGGAACGCCGCAACAACACGTGTCGCCTCAGGGAGCGTTTCGGTGGAAACGCTTGCGGGCTTCGCGCTCCTCGGGGCGCTCGGCGTCGCCATGGTCGGATCGCTCTTTTCGAGCGACGCATGGAACAACGTGACATTCAC
>DASVIU010000741.1:0-5118 GCA_036386275.1 Bacteroidota bacterium
CCTTCATGCGAGGAAATCCCGGAGAAGAGTGTTCATCGTGTCGAACTCGATGAGGAAGGCGTCGTGACCGTGTGGAGAATCGAGTTCCGCATACGCGGCGCCCGGTATTGCTGACGCGATTTGCTTCTGCTCCGCGGGAGGGTAAAGAACATCGGAGGAAATACCGATCGCGAGCACCGTGGCGCTGATGGTCGCGAGAACTTCCTTCAGGGACCCGCGACCCGCGCTCACGTCATGGATGTCCATTGCGCGAGTCAGGTAAATGTACGTGTTCGCGTCGAAGCGTTCGGCCAGTTTTTGTCCCTGATAGCGGAGGTAGGACTGGACCGCAAACGAAAGGGGAATTTCGTCGAACACGTGAATCCGTTCGTGACCGTCCCCTGCCGCGATCGCCGTTCGCTCAAAACGGTTCGCAAATGAGGCCTGGCTCCTGTAGCTGATCATTGCGATGCCTCTGGCGATCGCCAGACCCCTCTCAGGCTGGACGCTGTAGTTTCCTTCCTCCCATGCCGCGTCATTCATGATCGCCAACCGTTGCGTCTCGCTGATTCCGATGCACCACGGGGAGTGCGCGGCCGCAGTCGCGATCGGTACTATTGATCCGACCATCTCCGGGTACATGAGTGCCCATTCAAGCGCCTGCATGCCTCCGAGCGACCCGCCGGTGACTGTCACAAGCCTGCGGACCCCCAGATGTTCAAGAAGCAGCTTCTGCACGCGGACCATATCGCGTACGGTCATCTGCGGGAACGTCATCCGGTACGGCTCTCCGGTGGCGGGGTTGACGCTTGTCGGTCCGGTCGTGCCGTAGCAGCTTCCGAGAATGTTTGAGCAGATCACGCAGAAACGGTCGGTATCCAGCCCCAGAGCGGGACCGATGACGCCGTTAAACCACCCGGAGATTGTCTTCCCGTTCTGCAGCAGCGCATCGGAGGCGTGTGCGTTCCCGGTCAGTGCATGGCAGACGAGAATCGCGTTTGTCCTCCCGGCGTTCAGGCGGCCGCGCGCCGTGTAAGCAATTTCCAGTGAAGGGAGGACCGCTCCGGACTCGAGCCGGAACGGTTCGGGTCGCGAATAGATCGCGCCGTAGCGCGTGTCCTGAGAATCGAACGACATTTCCTGTTCGCGGGTAATAGACAGAAAACGGCTGCAGGAAGAAACCCGGCTTATGCCGTGAGTCCAGGCGCCGTGTGAGTGTCCCGTAGAGGTATCACGCCCCCCGCCGGCCCCCCGGTCGCCTCAACCCCTCATAGTACGCGAAATCAAGCCTGTTTGCAATCTTCCGACCAGGCCTGTCGGACCGGACGGCGAGGTGCACCTGCCGGGGGGCGCTGTCACCGCCCCGTGTTCCTCCGAAGGACAGAACCCGGCCCGCTTCATTTCTTCACGGGTGCGCCGGTCTTCGCAGCCACCCCGAGTGCGACGTCGAAGTCCTCGATAATGTCGTCGATATGTTCAATACCCACCGAGATGCGGACGAGATTGGGCGACACACCCGATTCCGCCTGTTCGGCGTCATTGAGCTGTTCGTGCGTGGTCGATGCCGGATGTATGACAAGCGTACGGGCATCCCCGACGTTCGCCACATGGCTCGACAGGACGACATTGTCGATCAGCGCCTTTCCCGCATCCAGGCCTCCCTTCAGGCCGAACACGACGATGCTCCCGTAATGCCCCGGACGGAGATACTTCTTTGCCAGGGCATGATACGGATGGTCCTCGAGCCCCGGATAAAGAACCCACTCGACGCGCGGATCACGCTTGAGCCATTTGGCCAGCGCGAGGGCGTTCTCGCAGTGGCGATCGATCCGCAGCGAGAGTGTTTCGAGCCCCTGGGTAAGAAGGAACGAGTTGAAAGGGCTCTGGCACGGGCCGAGATCGCGGAGTGATTCCACGCGGGCACGTATGATGAACGCGATGTTCCCCAGCGCGCTTCCGGCCCCGAACGCGTCCCAGAACTTGAGTCCGTGGTACCCGGGACTTGGTTCGGTGAACACGGGGAAATTCCCGTTTGCCCAGTTGAACTTTCCGGAATCCACGATCACACCCCCGATCGTCGTCCCGTGTCCCCCGATCCACTTCGTTGCCGAATGGACGATGATATCGGCGCCGAAATCAAATGGGCGGCAGAGATACCCGGCCGCACCGAACGTGTTGTCCACGATCAACGGGATCCCGTGAGCGTGGGCGACCTTCGCGATCCCTTCGATATCAGCAATATTGAGCCGCGGGTTCCCGATAGTCTCGATGTACAGTGCCCGCGTCTGTTTATCGATGAGGCGCTCGAAATCCGAAGGCGTATCCCCCTTCACGAATTTGACGTTTATGCCGAGGCGGGGAAGGGTGACTTTGAATTGATTGTACGTGCCGCCGTAGAGGAAACTCGTGGAAACGATATTGTCGCCCGCCTGCAAAATCGTGGCCAGTGCCAGAAACTGCGCCGCCTGTCCCGATGAAGTCGCCAGTGCACCGGCGCCCCCCTCGAGAGCCGCGATCCGCTCCTCGAAGACGCCGGTCGTGGGGTTCATGATGCGCGTATAGATATTGCCGAATTCCTTCAGACCGAACAGGTTTGCCGCGTGCGCGGAGTCGTGGAACTGGTAAGACGTCGTCTGGTAAATCGGCAGCGCGCGCGCGCCCGTCGTCGGGTCGGGTTGCTGTCCCGCATGGAGCTGGAGCGTCTCGAATCTGTAGCTGCGTTTCTTCCCGTTGGTGCTCATGGTACCCTCACTGTGAAATGATTGTAATATGGGATGTAAACTTCTTCAAAAATTCCTCCCTGGTCCGGCGCCCGGCAACGCTCCGGGACGAAAAAAGCCTGACGCCAAAGAGGCAGCGCCAGGCTGGGCCTTTTTAGCAGGTTTTTGAGTGGCTGCAATACGGTGCAAATCCCACTGATGCCGTGTGCACGGCAGCAATTTCTGGTGGTGCGGCTGCGGCTCGGTCCGGGCTCTTCGGAGGGGTCTAAAACACAAAACCCCCACCAAACGGTGAGGGTTCCCGGAGGAACTCTTCTCATTCGGCGCTTTAGCAAATTATTTTTTGTCGCTGCAAGTTGCCCTTAACTTGCGACAGCATTTTAGCATTTGTTTAAGGTCGCTGCAATTCGGCGTAAATTACGACCATGGTTCAATATAATACCGGAGAAGCCGTTTGTCAAGCGGGAATTTGATTTTTTTCTGTCATTTACCGCCCAAACTGCTCTTTCTTCAGCAACCCTTCAAGGAACGCAGCAGAATCGCGAAGAGACTCTTCGCTGATCTGGTGCCCCATGTCATATTCCCGGTACTCGACCCGTGCAGTCGACTCCTCGAAGAGCCGCTTTGCACGGCGCGCAAAATCGATGGGAATGACCGGGTCCTCCGTACCATGAGCAATGAAGTAGGCGACATTTCCGAGTTCCCGCCAGCGGAACGTAAGATGCGTTCCCTCGGGGACATAGCCGCTGTTTGCGATCACTCCGCGGAACAGTTCCGGGCGCGTCAGTGAAAGAGCGAACGCCATGACAGTTCCCATGCTGAACCCGAGCAGATACACGCGCGATGGGTCCACGGGATACCCGCGGAGAGCGTCGTCGACAAACTGCGAAAGCCGGTCGTAGCTCAGCCGGAACATTGCCGGATCCGGTGTACCGATCGCCCCCACGTCGTACCACGTGTATCCTCCGCCTTGTGCGAACGGGTAAGGGGCGCGAACGCTCAGAACGAGCAGCCGGGGATCATAGTATTTCGCAAGTCCGATCAGGTCTTCTTCGTCCGCCCCGCGTCCGTGGAGCATGATCACGGTCGGGTGCTTCGCCGCATGGGCCCCTTCGGGGAGCAGCACTCTGTGTTCAAGAATCGTCGGGATCTCACTCATTCATATTCCGTCTGATGACCGGGTTTGAGGCGTGACTGTTAAAACAGAAATGCGTACATCTCGTAATCTTCCTGGCTGTAGACGACAAACCGGACCTCCTCGAGAGGAGAATCATTCTTCAGGAAACTTGACACGGTGTCGAATGCGATTTTCGAAGCCCGGTCGATGGGAAACCCGTACGCACCGGTCGATATGGAGGGGAAAGCTATCGTGCGGATACGATGCCCGGCCGCAAGGAGAAGGCTGTTCCGGTACGCGCTCCCCAGCAGTTCGTCCTCCCCCTGCTCGCCTCCGTGCCACACCGGACCGACGGTGTGTATAACGAACCGGGCCTTCAGGTTCCCGCCGCCGGTGATCACCGACTCGCCCGGCGGGCATTCTCCTTTCAGTTCGCGGATCTTCCTGCACTCCTCGAGTATGCGGGGCCCCCCGGCGCGGTGGATCGCGCCGTCCACGCCGCCCCCCCCGAGAAGACTTGAATTTGCAGCGTTCACAATTGCCTCGGTGTCCTGCTCCGTGATATCCCCGCGGAGAAGAGTGAGTGTCGCAGACGAGATCTGTCGATGAAGGCTCATTCTCAATCCTCCGGACGTTCCCCCGAAGGGGCCATCTTGACAAGGCGCGGCATGAAACGTGCAACCGGCCTGGCGAGATCTTTCTGCGCGGCCATCACGGAAACTATATCCTTGTACGCCCACGGGGCTTCGTCCAGCCCCGCGGAAATCAGTTCAACCCCCTCCCGTTCGAGAAATGCCCGCGTCTCCTTCCACGAAAAACTCTTTGCGGCTGCCGTGCGTGACATTCGTCTCCCTGCGCCGTGCGATGTGGAGCTCAGGGACTCGGGGTTCCCGCTTCCTTCAACGAGAAAACCGGGAGTTCCCATAGATCCCGGTATGATGCCGAGAATCCCCTTCCCGGCGGGAGTTGCCCCTTTGCGGTGCACGATCACTTCTCGCCCGCGGAAGCGTTCCTTCCACGCAAAATTGTGATGGTTCTCGATCCTCCCCAGGACACCGTGGCCGAGAGATGAGGTGATGGCCTCGTGGATCAGCTGGTGGTTGGCGGACGCATAGAGTCCCATCAGCGTCATCGCCTCCCAGTACTCGGCCCCGTCATCGTCCATTGCGAGCCACGCGAGGTTCCCGGCGGCTCCCGGCAGTTCCGGGTGGTGTGACTTTGCAATGCGCGTGTAGTGCGAAGCCACCTGCGCTCCGGCGTTCCGACTGCCGCTGTGAGACAGGAGCGCGAGGTATTTTCCCG
>DASVIU010000742.1:0-5873 GCA_036386275.1 Bacteroidota bacterium
ATCAATGAACCACAAACAACTGCAGGAGGAAACTGCGGAGCATGACACGGTAATAGCGAGATGCGGATCGTAATTGCAGGTTCACTGGTACATTACCAAATTCACAAACCACTGGAGGTTCGGATGAAACGTTATGCCACTGCGCTTCTCGCCGTATTGGTCCTTGCGCTCGGTCAGAGTCTGGCCGGGACCAAATGGACGTTCTTGAAAGCAATCGACCCCCCCGGCATCAAGGCCGGAGGCAACGGCTATCACGGCATTGCGGTTGCCAAGGACGGGCGGGTCTGGGCGATTCCCTACGGCGTCACCGACAGCGTGTACGACGCGGTCAACCACAGGACCGTAAAAGTACGCTGCATCTATATCTACAACAAGGGGGGTACGCTCGTTGATACGATAAAAGTCATCAACATGGGGACCCGTTTCGACACGCTCGTGAACTCGAGCCGCGGGATCAACAACGACTATCAGGGGAACATACTCTATTCGTCGTTCGCGACCGTGTACCAGATCAACTCCGCGACGAAGGCCGGAATCCGTAGCGTCTTCCCTCAGCCCGATAAAGGTGACGGCAGCGAAACAGCCACGCAGGCCGCGACGGATTCGCTTGGTGAGCTTTTCACTGCGTGCGTGATCGACGGTTACGGTCCGCTCCGCATATTCGACCAGAACTTCGTGTCCTTGGGGAACGTGTGGGATACAACGCGCGGGTTCTCCCGGTGCATTGCGGTCAACGGAACCGGCAATGACGTGTATTTCGCCGGGTATACGAACAACGCGATCTATCACTTCCATAGTGATAATGGCTCGATCGGGCCGTATGTCATGGCAGACACCATTCTGAAAGGCATGGAGTGCGAGTCCATGGCGTGGAACCCGAAGACCCACTATCTCTGGGTCAGCGCGGGGAACGACGCCAATGCGCCGAACCAGTACCCGGGTGTTACGACGAACTACCAGAAACAAACCTGGTATGCGTACAACACACTGACCAAGAAGGTTGTCGACAGCCTGACGTGGAACCATGTTCCCGGTGCTCACGAACTTCCTGGCGACGGTGCCCGGCCCCGCGGGATTGCATTCAGCCCGGGCGGCGATACCGCGTACGTCGCTTGCTTCAATGTCGACTCCGCCTGCGTGCAGATGTTCGCGAACCTGGTGACGAGCATTGAGCCCGTTAATAACCTCGTTCCGGCCAACTATTCGCTCGCACAGAATTTCCCGAACCCGTTCAATCCCGCGACGGAAATTCAGTTCACGGTTCCGAAAGCCGGCTTCACGACCCTGAAGGTGTTTGACATCCTCGGAAGGGAAGTGGCGACGCTTGTGAATGAGAACATGAATCCCGGCACATTCAAGGTGAGGCTCGACGGAGCCAACCTGGCGAGCGGTACGTATATCTACACGCTCACCTCCGGCGAAGCCCGGATCACGAAGAAGATGATGTTGCTGAAGTAACGCGGCACATCTGTTGTCGATGTCAGGTCTCAGAAGGCATCCCGCGCTACATGCGGGATGCCTTTTTGTTTCTGTCAGAAATTGAGTAAATTTCTTGGCGCGCAGTGATCCCACATTCGGCGCCGCAAACGCACGTTTAGTCGATGCCTGTATCCCCATGAGACACTGTCACCCCGCGGCAATACTTGTCGTCCTTCTTCTTGCAGGAGGAGCCACGCTGACCGCGCAGGTGTATCCCAAAAGGGAATTCCGCGGCGCATGGCTGGCCACCGTGGCGAATATCGACTGGCCTCGCTCGCCGGGCGATCCCGCGGACCTGCAGAAAACACAGCTCACCACGCTGCTAGACGCTCTCCGTGCCGCGGGGATCTCTTCGGTTATTTTTCAGGTCCGGCCTGAATGCGATGCGTTCTACCAATCGACGATCGAACCCTGGTCGTATTACCTGACCGGGACACAGGGCGTTGCGGCCTCGTACGACCCCCTTCAGTTCGCAGTGGACGAAGCGCACAAGCGCGGCATGGAGCTCCATGCCTGGTTCAATCCGTACCGGGCGGTGAGGGTCATCGGGCTTTTCCCCATCGCATTGAATCACGTTTCGGTTCTTCATCCGGACTGGATACTGACGTTTCCCGCGGACAATCAGAAGCTTCTCGATCCCGGTCTCCCCCAGGTGAGATCCTACGTCGCACGCGTGGTGTCCGACATCGTGCGCCGGTACGACGTTGACGGCCTCCACGCCGATGACTATTTTTATCCCTACTCCGGAATTACGAAGCAGGACTCTGCGACTTTTGCGAACTTCAGCCGCGGCATACCGGACATTGGATCGTGGCGAAGAGACAACGTGAACCTCCTCATGGCACAGATTGCCGACTCGGTGAAGGCGATAAAACCCTGGGTCAAATTCGGCATGAGCCCGTTCGGGATCTGGAAGAGTGGCGTGCCGCCGGGGATAAAGGGCCTCGACGCCTACAACGAAATATACGGGGATGCGATGGCCTGGCTTCATCAGCACAGCATCGATTATCTCACGCCGCAGCTCTATTGGAAGATCGGCGGCCCGCAGGACTATGCCGCCCTGATGGCCTGGTGGGCCGACTCGGTGGCTGCGTACGGAAGGCATCTTTACACCGGAAATCAATTTGTCACTTCGTACTCCACCGCGGAGCTGCCGAACCAGTTGGCGCTCAACCGCGGCAACCCGAAGGTCGGCGGACAGATACTCTTCAGCGCGAACGGTATCACTTCCGATGCTCTCGCGTTTGCTGACTCCTTGAAATCGCATCAGTACAGGTACCCGGCGCTGGCGCCTGTGATGGGGTGGAAGGACACGACCCCCCCCTACATGCCGCGCGGGATTCGCTATGCCGCTCTCCCGGGAGGCGGGCCGGCGGCGCTTCAGTGGGATCTCCCGATCGTTCCGCCGAGCGGAGACACGGCGTACCGGTACGTCGTGTACCGGTTTGATCACAGGCCGGCTGCATCGGAACTTACCGGCGCACAAAACATGCTGTCCGTGGAGGGACGACGATGGTTTGTTCCCCCTGCTCCTCCGTCGCCGGCCGGTCCGTATTATTTTGTCGTGACTGCACTAAGCAGAAACTATGTCGAGAGCGACACGAGCAACATCGTGATTCTCACACCTCCCTCCGTTCCGTTGCTCCTGAGTCCGTTGAACGGGACCGCCAATTCTCCGGAGAGCCTGCTGGTGAGTTGGAATGCAGTTCCGCTCACATCGGTGTATCAACTCCAGGTCGGCGCGGATTCCACATTTGCCACGGGGCTCATCTGGAATGAATCCTCGATCACGGACACGACCCGCCTTGTAAAAGGTTTTCAGGGACAGACTCTCTATTTCTGGCGGGTGCGTGCCGGCAACGGCGGCGGAACTAGCCCGTGGTCGGCCGTATACAGGTTTCGCACCGGCTTCCCTGCCTCGCCGGGACCTGTGTTCCCAGCGAATTTTCAGGTCGATCTCCCTGTATTCCTGACTCTCCGCTGGAACGCATCGCTCTCCGGCATCACGTCCTCATTCAGGGTGCAGCTTGCGAGGAGCGCGGATTTCGTGTCGCTTGTCATGGACTCGGCCGGCGTGAGCGACACGACACTCGGCGCTCCGCCCCTCGAGTATTTCACACTCTATTTCTGGCGGGTCCGGGCGACAAACTCTGTCGGGACGAGCCCATGGTCGCCCGGCTACAAATTCCGGACGGTACAGGTGACCGGGATCGAGCCGGTCCCTGATGGTCCGTCGACGTTTGGACTCGATCAAAATTATCCGAACCCGTTTAACCCCACGACGATGATCGGCTATCAGCTCCCCTCTGCGGGGAGGGTTACGATTATTGTGTACGACATGCTCGGTCAGGAGGTCGAAAGGCTTGTCGATGCGGTGGAACCTGCCGGGAGGCACGCTGTGCCGTGGAACGGATCAAACCATGCGAGCGGCGTGTACCTTGTGCGGATGAATGCTGCCACCTTCACGTCGACGAAAAGGTTGCTCCTTCTCAAATGACCCCCGTGATCATCTCAGACCGGAAAAGACCACGACCGGGAGGCACACGCCGGCTCCTTCAGGCGGCGGCATGCGCATTTCTCCTCGCGGGCTGCACACGAACGATGGACACCTCAATGGTTGACGCACTCTTGAGTGAAGCCAGAACGAATCTCGCGCCCGACCTCCGCACGGCGGTGTTCGACGTGAAAGGGGCCGCTTCCGGGAAGACCCTGACGCTGACCGGCGAGATACAGGACACGGGGATGAAAGAAAAGCTCCTCCGGTTCCTCCGCGACAAGGGTGGCTACACGATCGTCGACAGCATCGCCGTGCTTCCCTCGCAATCGGTGGGGGAGAAGACATTCGGCGTCATCGACGTGAGCGTCGCGAACCTCCGCACCGCGCCCGAACACCCGGCGGAGATGGCCTCCCAGGCTACCCTTGGTACCCCCGTGAAGATCCTGAAGAAAAAAGGGGGATGGTATCTCGTTCAAACGCCGGATGAATACATCGGATGGACAGATGACCGGCTCGTGCGCATGACAAACGACCGCTACGACGCGTGGGCGCATTTGCCGAAATTGGTCGTGACAGCGGAAGTCACCTGGGTCCGCTCGGCGAAAGACAGAACATCGCAGCCCGTGAGCGATGTCGTGGCGGGTTCACTCCTTGCCCGGAAAGGGAACTCCGCGGCATTCTACGAAGTGGAATACCCGGATGGCCGTACGGGATTCATTGCGAATGACCAGGCCGAGCCCCTCGAGACCTGGCTTGCGAAGGCGCAGGATACGCCGGAACGCATTGTCGCGACCGCGAAACGGTTCTTCGGTGTCCCCTATCTCTGGGGGGGGACCTCGTCCAAGGGGATGGACTGTTCGGGGTTCGCGAAAACGGTCTACTATCTCAACGGCGTCCTCCTTCCGCGTGACGCCGACCAGCAGGCCGCAGTCGGGGACTCCATCAAGATTCCTGACGGGAATATGGACCTGAAACCCGGGGACCTTCTTTTCTTCGGCTCGCACGCGGGGGCGGGGAAGCCCGAACATGTCACGCATGTCGCCATATCGCTCGGCGGGCGGCGCTTCATACACTCGTCCGCCGATGTGCATTTCAACAGTCTCGACCCGGCGGACTCCGACTACAGCGACTTCCGTTCGCTGAGTTTCCTGCAGGCCCGACGGATCATCGGTGCCGGCGAATCCTCCGGCGTCCGCCGGCTCGCGGGCATCCCTTACTACCGTGGCTATGAACACTGACAGGCGGACATTCCTCAAACGGTCGGCCCTTGCGGGCGCATCCCTTGCCCTTGGTCGCGGCACACTCCTTTCGCTGGGAACCAGGGGCGGCACGGCATCCACTTCGGGGAACCCCATGAAACTCAGATTCTATCCCTACACGCTTGAGCTGAAGCATGTATTCACGGTCGCCACAAACTCCCGCACAACTACCGCCGTCATGATGGTGGAGGTGGAACAGGACGGGATCGTCGGGTACGGTGAGGCCTCGATGCCCCCCTATCTCGGCGAGAGCCACGCGACGGCGAACGCGTTTCTGTCGAAAGTCGACCTCACGCAATACCCCGACCCTTTCCGGCTCGAAGACATACTCCGGGATATCGACGCGATCGCGCCCGGGAACTATGCCGCGAAAGCCGCGGTCGACATCGCGCTCCACGACTGGCTGGGGAAGAAGATGGGGTACCCCTGGTACAGGATCTGGGGGCTCGATCCGGGGAAGACCCCCGTCACCACGTTTACGATCGGAATCGATACGAAGGAGGTCGTCAGGCAAAAGGTAAAGGAAGCGGACATCTACAAAGTGCTCAAGGTAAAACTCGGGCGCGAGAACGACAAGGAAATGATCGAGACGATCCGCGAGGTCACGGACAAGCCGATCCGCGTGGACGTAAACCAGG
>DASVIU010000743.1:0-2712 GCA_036386275.1 Bacteroidota bacterium
TTTTTCACAGATCCTCCGGATATCCGTGGTCCATCATATCTCGGTTGCAGCGGTGGGCTTCGTAAATCATCACCAGGTAATTCTCCAGTGGGACATAGCTCGGCACGGAGTTCCCGGAACCGACCGCATAACGCCCCCGCGCGCCGCATGTCGTGACGAGACGGTGTGTCTGGCGCCTGACGTCGTCGGGAGACCCCCCCGAAAGTATGTTGATGTCGATCCCCCCCAGGACGGCGATCCTCCTCCCGTACCGCTCCTGGAAATCCTGCACCGGCACGATGCCGTCCTCGAACGAGTGCTTCCCGTCGATCCCCACTACTGTGATGAGGTCTTCCATCACCGCGTCCACCCTCCCGCACGAGTGGAGGAAATAGGGGAGTTTCTTCGCATGCGTCATCGCGGCAAACCTGGCGTGCCAGGGGAGCACGTATGTCCGGAGGAGATCGGGGGATATGAGAGTCGCAGACTTGTACCCCATGTCGTCGCCGGGAAAGACCGCGACCAGGTTGTCGAGGTCCAGTATGTGACTGTAAAACGCCATCATCAGCTCGCCCAGCCTGTCGGCGACCGCCCGCACCAGGCGGGGATCCTCGTGGAGGGCCACCGAAAGCCCCTCGAGCGACATGATCCAGGAGAGATGCTCAAACACTCCCCCCCCGTGGCAGGCAATCAGGCCCATCCCCTCCGGCAGGTTTCGGCTCAGGTACTCGAAAGGGAAAAAATCGAATTCTTCCGGCCTGGGCCACGGGTACCGTTCGAAATCCTCCCAGGACATGATCGCCCCGTGGTGCTCGTCCGCCCAGGCCCGGTCTCCGGCGGACTGCGGGGCAGGATCCGCGCCAATGAGCTTCTTTTCCGGGAGGGGGAGGCTTTCTTCGTAACGGACGAAATCGTACCCCATCCGGTACCAGAACTGGATGAAATTATCGAGCGATGCCCGCCGTGAATCCCTGTCGGTCCCGGGTGTTACCCACTGCCGTCCCAGCATCCCCTCGACGACCGGCTTCATCACGACGTCGTCCACGATGTACTCGACGAGAGGGACCCTGTGCGAGGTGCTCTTCCCCGCGAGTATGTCGATGAATTCCCGGGCGTCAGGCGCAGGGTGCTCCAGGGGGAGAGAAAGGGCGCGCATCAGATTCTCCGGTTGTCTCTGGTAGTTCAGTGTTTCAGGGGACCAGGAGAGAACCCTGGTCGTACGCGGCGCAGAGCGCGGCGATGTCGCCGATACTCTCTCCGAGCCGCGCCGGGACGATCTCACAGACTCTCCTGGCCTCGGGCAGAGATTCGGCATCAAATACCAGCTTCGCCGGCCCGACGAGCGCATCACCCAAACGCATGCCGAGTCCGCCGAGTATGATCCGCTCAGGATTCAGAGTGTCCGCAATTATGGCCAATCCGCGTCCGAGTCCCGTCGCCGCGCGGGAAAACACGGAGGCCGCCTCAGGGGAACCCTCCCGGTACGCTTCATGGAGATCGATGACCGTCGTCCCCTCCCCCCAGAGCGAGGGATACATCATGCGGGCCAGACGCGCGATGCCCGTCCCGCTCCCGTAACCCTCGAGCGAGCCGCTTTTGCCGTAGCAGTCCGGCCCGTCTTCGGCGACACGCACATGACCGATCTCCCCGGCCACATCGCTCGTCCCCCTGTAGAGCCTCCCCTCCAGTATCAGTCCCGCTCCGAACCCCGTCCCCATCGTCACGAAAACAATGTTACGGAATCCCTTTCCCGCACCGAAATACCACTCCGCGAGCGCCCCGGCATTCCCGTCATGCTCCACGAAGACAGGAACATGAAAGTGCCCGGAGAGCATCTCCTTGAGAGGGATGTCGGTCCACCCGGGAAGGTTGGGAGGTGACTTGACGATCCCCCGGAGGACGTCGAGCGGGCCGCCGACGGACACGCTCATTGCGCGCGGAGGAGTCCCCATATGCGAAACGACATGCGCGATCGACCCCAGCATGCGGGAGAACACGTCGTCGAAACCGCGGCCGGGTTCGGTGGCGAACTGCTCGCGGTGCACGACGACGCCGCGCCTGTCCCCCGCCACCACGGCGGTCTTCGTGCCGCCGATATCCAGACCTATGATCCAATCGCCGGCCATGACCATCGGACTCAGAGCCCGTAGCTCGCTCGAGAAAAGAGGCTCCCGTAACTCTCGATCATCGGGGCCATGAGATCCTCTTCCGCGTCCGGAAGCGAATCGAGTTCGGATTCAATCTTGTTCAACCACTCAGATTCCCGTTTCGGGAGCACAAGGAGACCCCCGCGCACCGCGTCCTTTATCAGATCAACGGCTTCCCGGGCGGCGGCACATGTCCGCCGGTAGGGGGTCTTTTCCCGGATGATCGCCCGGGCAATGCGGAGTGTGGATTCCGGCGAAAGGACGAGAGCCTGAGGGCTGAGATGGACGTCCGACTCGACAAGCATATCACGGTACTGCCTCTCCTGGCCGCTCCGGAGTGCCTCGTTCATGACGCGGCAATCGTAGGCGAGCGACTCGAGGAAGGCTTCCGGGGCGGATCCGGAGAGGAGCCTGACATTTTGTACCGATTCGTTGCTCCAGAGGTCGCACAATGATCCGGCAATATTCCCGACAGGGCTGAAATGTGCGCATGACGCCGACTTCCCTTCCATCGATATGGGTGCGCCTGTGATCGCCTTGATAACGGGTCCCTCGTACGCACAGTCCTTGGAGGGCCCCACCGCCC
>DASVIU010000744.1:0-5239 GCA_036386275.1 Bacteroidota bacterium
GTCCAGAATGAGCAAACAATTCCCATCCGCCAGTATCGCCCGGACCTCTCCCCCGGGTTTGTCTCGATCATCGAGCGGGCGCTCGAAAAGCGCCCGACGGACCGCTATCAATCAGTGGGTGAGATGCTTGCCGAGCTCCGCCATCTGAAACGAGCTTCATTCTCGATCTCGAAGGTCTTCAACCGTCCGTCGGGCGATACCAGGAGGCCCGTGACGAAGCCGTTCATACGATTTCAGGGAAAAACCGCAGGGATACCCTGGAGAAAAATGCTCCCCATGCTCCTTGCGGTTCTGGTGCTGATCTTGCTGGCGGTCATCGTCATAAGGGCTCTCGTCAATCCTTGAGACGCCTTCGGCTTGGCCTTAGCCTGCCTCCGGCTTGGTCATAGCAACGCCCCGGCTCGGCCATAACAGGCGAAAATTTCGGCCCGGGCAACCGGTCTCGCGTCGTTGTGTGACGCTTGACTGATCGCCCGGGCCGCACTCCGTGTCTCCTACAGCGCCGCCAGAAGCTTCTCCGCTTTCATCCGGACGTACGCATAGTTCATGAACGGCAGGACATTGTATTTCGCCGCCCACGTGGCGTACTTCTTTGCTTCGTCCGCCTTGCCGTAATCCTTTTGATGGAAGGCGATCATTCCGGAAAGCTCGTGTCCGAGCCGGATCTGGTTCTTGTTCTTCCTTGTCTCTTCCCCTTTCCTGAACTTCTCCGTCTCTGACATCGCACCCGCGAGGTCCCCCTTTACGAGGAACACCCTTGCGATGTTGTAGTGGTGGATGAGCGCGGCGTTCTCCTTTATCTCTTTTGCGAGCGTCGATTTCTCTATCAGAGAAAGTGACGTCCTGAATGAGAAAAGTGCGACCCGCTTTTCTCCGTCGTTCCGTGCGTTGTCGTATGCCTTCTGAAGTTCTGCGAGGGCCTCATCGTGCTTGTTCTGGTACATCAGGCACGCGGCGATGCCTGCGTACGAATTGGCGAATTTGGAATCAACGGCAAGTGCCTTCTCGTATTGCGCGATCGACTCGTCGAACCGGCCCAGATGGTGTGTTGGGGAATGTGGGCCAGTCCAGGATACTCAATTCCATCAGTGGTGAACAACCGGAATGTGCCGAGTCGGCAGGCGCCGGGACGGAAGGCTGGTTTTTCGTGATGAAACGGACAGGCGGTTGCTCAGGATGGACGCTCTAGTGTGACAGTTCTATCCTATTCGCGGCCTATTCGACGCCTATTCGTGGCCTATTCGTGGCTAATTCGCGATCTATTCTCGGCACGGGCTCCCCTCTCTGCCGTTGCTTTTCATAATCGTCGTCTCTATCTTCGCTTCAGGCTTCGCTTCAGGTTTCGCTGAAGGTGTCATAGTTCCCGGAAGTTACTCCTCTCGAAACAGGGCAACACCGTGCCTCAAATGAGTATGCTGCAACCCCCGAATGCTTACCATGTTTCCCCCCTTATGGGTCATGCACTAGAAGCCACTCCCGTCTTCCATTGATGCGTTTCTTAGCGCGTTGCGACCGGGCCCCGTGCTGTGAAGTACAATGTCGTTCTATGAGCTGAACGTGATCTATTGACATCATCCAACTGACATCATCCAACCACATGGAGGGACGGACTATGTCCGCCGGAAACAGCATCAACACGCCCAAAGGCGAAGTATATACCCCTTCTGCAGAAGTCGTTGCACAGGCGAACGTGCGGGATCCCGAGGCGTTGCGGAAAGAGGCGTCCGAGAACCTCGAGGCCTTCTGGGCGAGGCGTGCGGAAGAGCTGACGTGGTACAAAAAATGGGACAGGGTCCTGGACGACTCCAACAAACCGTTCTACAAATGGTTCGTCGGAGGAAAGACCAACATTGTTGCCAACGCGATCGACCGCCATGTGCGCACGTGGCGGCGAAACAAGCTTGCCCTTATCTGGGAAAGCGAAAAGGGAGATGTGCGGACGTTCTCCTACCACGCCCTGGGCCGGGAGGTGTGTAAATTCTCCAACGTGCTCAAGAGCATGGGCGTCACCAAAGGGGACCGGGTCACGATCTACATGCCCCGCATCCCCGAGACTGTGATCGCGATGCTGGCCACGGCGAAGATCGGCGCCGTTCACTCCGTGGTGTACGGAGGCTTCTCGGTTGAAGCGCTGCACGGACGGATCGAGGACAGCGAATCGAAAGTCATCGTGACCGCGGACGGCGGCTATATGAACGGCAAAGTCATCGAGCTGAAGAAGATCGTCGACGAGGCGCTCAGGCGCACGGCCGCTCCCGAAAATGTCGTTGTCATCCGTAATACGGGGAAGGAAGTGTCGATGGAAGCGGGTCGCGACTACTGGTATCACGATCTGATGTCGATGCCCCTCGTCCGGACGTCGCAGCGATGCGAGACCGAGGAGATGGATGCGGAGGACCCGCTCTACATCCTCTATACCTCCGGGACGACGGGGAAACCGAAGGCGATAGTCCACACCCACGGCGGCTACCAGGTCGGCGTGTATGCCACATTCAAGGATGTGTTCGACATCAAAGAAGAAGACAGGTGGTGGTGCACCGCTGATCCCGGATGGGTCACAGGCCATTCCTATATCGTGTATGCCCCGCTCATCGCAGGGGCGACATCGGTGATGTACGAAGGGGCGCCGACCTTCCCGTTCCCCGACAGGTGGTGGGCTATCGTGGAGAAGTACGGCGTGTCCGTGATGTACACAACCCCCACCGCGATCCGCGGCCTCATGCGTTTTGGCCACCAATGGCCGAACCGCCACGACCTCTCCTCCCTCCGGCTTCTCGGCTCTGTGGGCGAACCGATCAATCCCGAGGCGTGGCGCTGGTTCCACAAAAATATCGGCAAAGAAAAGTGCCCGATCATGGACACGTGGTGGCAAACTGAAACAGGCATGTTCATGATAACCCCGATGCCGGCAACGACCCTGAAACCCGGGTCCGCCGCCCGTCCCTATCCCGGTGTTGAAGCGGATGTTGTCGACGAAGAGGGGAAGCCGGTCAAGCCGGGGGAGGAAGGGTTCCTGGTGCTGAAGAAGCCGTGGCCCGCAATGCTCCGCACAGTCTACAAGGATCCCGACCGCTATGTGAAGACATACTGGGGCCGCTATCCCGGGATGTACACGGCCGGAGATTCCGCCAGGAAAGACGAAGACGGGTACTTCTGGATTATCGGGCGCGTCGATGACGTAATAAAAGTAAGCGGATACCGCCTGGGGACCGCCGAGCTCGAGTCCGCGTTCGTGAGCCACCCCTCGGTCGCCGAGGCTGCCGTGATCGGCCTCCCCCACGAGATCAAGGGGGTCGCCATCCACGCCTACGTCATTCTAAAAGCGAACGCCGTAAAGACCGACACGCTGGTGGATGAACTCAAGGCTCATATCGTCCACGAGGTAGGGCCGATTGCGAAGCCGGAAACCATCGACTTCGTCCAATCGCTGCCGAAGACCCGGTCGGGCAAGATCATGCGGAGGGTGTTGAAGGCCAGGGCGCTCGGCATGGATGAGGGGGATCTGACGACGCTCGAAGAGTAGATCAGGCATCATTCCAACATCGACGAGGTCGCTATGGATGACCGCAAAGAAGCCCTCAAGAAGGTTTCTGCTGAACGCTGGCGGGTCGCGCTCACATTGAGTGTTTGCATGCTGGCGATCTACTTCGGCTTTATCCTGCTCATCGCGTTTGACAAACCGCTTATGGGATCGATCCTGACTCCCGGACTCAGTCTTGGAATCCTTCTGGGGGTGGTTGTGATCCTGTCTGCGTGGGTGCTCACTACGATCTACGTGCGATGGGCAAACCGTGTCTATGATGAAAAAATCGCAAAGCTCAGGAAATAGCACATGAATCCAGCACAGACTCCGCTTCCGGTCACGTCACTTGGCCAGGTGAGCGTGGAAGCGATCATCTTCTTCTTCATATTCATCGCGATTTCCCTCGGGATCACCTACTGGGCGGCCCGTCGAACGAAGAGCACGGTGCAGTACTACGCTGCAGGACACGGTATCACGGGGTTCCAGAACGGTCTGGCTCTTGCCGGTGATTACATGAGCGCGGCGAGCTTTCTCGGCATCGC
This sequence comes from Bacteroidota bacterium, assembly GCA_036386275.1. Taxonomy (GTDB): domain Bacteria; phylum Bacteroidota; class Ignavibacteria; order UBA10030; family UBA6906; genus Fen-1273. The sequence goes on from DASVIU010000744.1 coordinate 4,066, forward strand.
CGGACTGGTGTCACTCTCCGGATTCGACGGCCTGATCTACTCCACCGGCTGGCTCGTAGGGTGGCCTCTCATAGTGTTCCTTATCGCCGAGCCCCTGCGCAACCTCGGGAAATACACGTTTGCCGATGTCGTGGCGTTCCGGCTGAGGGCGACACCCGCCCGCATCGCCGCGGCGATCGGGACACTCGCGACGGTTTCATTTTACCTGATTGCGCAGATGGTCGGGGCGGGAAACCTGATCAGGCTGATGTTCGGTCTCCCGTACGAAGTTGCGGTGGTCATCGTGGGTTGCGTCATGCTCCTGTATGTCCTCTTCGGAGGCATGCTCGCCACGACATGGGTCCAGATCATCAAGGCGGTCCTTCTTCTCGGAGGAGCAGCTATCCTTGCGATCATGACACTCTGGTCGTTCGGGATGAACCCCCTCGCGCTCTTCCAGGCGGCAGTAGCGAAGTACCCGACTCAGAACGTCCTTGGCCCGGGGAAGCTCGTCTCCAATCCCTGGGAGGCCATCTCCCTCGGTCTTGCCCTCATGCTCGGAACTGCGGGACTCCCCCACATCCTGATGCGCTTCTACACTGTACCCGATTCCAAAGCGGCGCGGACATCCGTGTTTTACGCCACCGGGTTCATCGGGTTCTTTTACCTCCTCACGTTTATTCTGGGATTCGGCGCGATGGTACATGTCGGACAAGCCGTCATAACCTCCGTTGACAAAGGAGGGAACATGGCGGCTCCACTGCTGGCAGAATCTCTCGGCGGCACGGCATTTCTCGGCTTCATTGCGGCGGTGGCTTTTGCGACAATACTTGCCGTCGTTGCCGGGCTGACCCTCTCGGGTGCGGCGGCGCTCTCGCACGATCTCTGGGTGAACGTGGTCCGGAAAGGGGAAGTGCCTGAAGCCGAGCAGCTCAAAGTCGCCAGGTATGCCTCGGTGGCACTGGCGCTCCTTGCCATGGCCCTCGGCATCACGTTCAAAGGCCAGAATGTCGCGTACATGGTCGGGCTTGCGTTTGCGATCGCGGCGAGCGCCAATTTCCCGGCTCTGATCCTCTCGATATTCTGGAGAAAGTTCACTACCAGCGGTGCCCTCTATAGCATGATATTCGGGACCGTCTCGACAATCCTGCTGATATACTTTTCACCGACGGTGCAGATCGACATATTGAAAAAC
>DASVIU010000745.1:0-6321 GCA_036386275.1 Bacteroidota bacterium
TAAAGTCGACGTTTGTCGGGGCCGTGATACTCCCACCGGGATTCGGATTGCATCCGCCGAAACAGTAACCGCAGGCAGCTGCCGCGGCACCAAAACCGATAATTGAGAGAAACTCTTTCCTTTCCATGGCATTCTCGCCCCGGAAAAAGAACCCTGTCGTGTTGCTTTGGAATTTTGCTCGCGGTAGGAGGCGCACGAAGTACCTCCCGGATCTTACCGATAACTCAAAACTTGTAGCAATCCGGGATGTCCTGTGGCTCCGCTTGAGATGGGAGATGGGGAAAAATCTGTCATATAGATAGGGAAAATTCGTCTATTTGTCAAGGCCGGATTCACAGTATTTGAGGCACTATACCTAACCGCGACAGGCCGCCGGGCTTCACGCTCCGCGACATGTCTGTGTTGAATCTCCTTCCTGTAAATTCTATATTGCAGCACTTTGCCCGGGCTTTTTCCCCCCGATCCGTTTTCCCTCCCGTTCTGAACAGGAAAGGGTATTTCATGATTGTCGTCGACAGTATCACCAAGACATTTTCAATTTCCCGCCAGCAGCGGCGCGAGATGGGCCCCGAGTTCAAGGGGTCCCGGATTGACGCTGTCAGGGAAATCAGCTTCACGTGCAGCCCCGGCCGGATTTTCACTCTTCTGGGGCCGAACGGCGCCGGCAAAACGACGATGCTGCGGATGATTGCGACAATGCTCAAGCCGACCGGCGGCTCCATCACCGTGGCCGGATTCGACGTCGTGAAGCAGCCCGTGGAAGTGAGGAAAAGGATCGGCTTCCTCACGGGGAACACCGGATTGTACGACAGGCTCACCCCGGATGAAATGATAAAATACTACGCCGACCTCTACGGGATGGACGCGCAGACCTACGGCCGGAGACGGGAGGAGATTTACGGGCTCCTCGGGATCCATGAATTCGCGGGGAGGAGAATCGGCAAGCTCTCCAGCGGCATGAAACAGAAGGTATCGCTTGCCAGGACCATCATCCACAATCCTGAAGTGGTGGTGTTTGACGAGCCGACTGCGGCGCTCGACGTCGTCACGTCGCGCGCGATCATACATCTGATCAAACGATGCAGGGAGGAGAACAAGACCGTGATATTCTCGACACACCGTATGGGGGAAGTGAGCCTCCTCAGTGACGACCTGGCGATCATTCACCGTGGAACACTGATATTCAACGGAACGTACAAAGATTTTGAAGGCCAGATGCAGACCCGGTCTGTGGAAGACGAATTCGTGCGTCTGGTGGAGGCCGCCTGACATGAAAACGTTCGTAACGATATTCAGGAAAGAGTTTACCGACACGATCCGCGACCGGCGGACGCTGTTCATGATGATCGTGTTCCCGCTGCTCCTGGTCCCCGCGCTCATGATCATAGTGACGAACATCCAGATGTCATCGATGAAGAAGGCGGAGGAGAAAGTCCTCAGGGTCGCGCTTGTGGCGCGCGCGAACGCTCCCGGTCTTGTCGCCGCCCTGACCGGGCGGCCCGATCTTCGCATCATCGACGGGATCCCTGCCGACAGCATGGAGGCCATGATTGCGCGGGACAGCATCGATGCTGCCGTCGTCATCGCCCCGGATTTCGACGCCGCAGTGGCGCACATGACACGCGGAACGATCAGGCTCTTCTTCAAGTCATCGGACGACTTTGACATGGTTAAGCGCCGTCTCTCGGGCGTCATCGGTACCTATGAGAAGCAGCTTGTGGCCGAAAGATTCGCGACGCTGAAGATGGATCCCGCGATTGTCAATCCCGTCACGATAGAAGAGCATGACGTGGCGTCGATGAAAGAGCGGATCGGCAAGTCGGTGGGAGGGATGGTCCCCTACCTCTTTGTCATTTTCTGCTTCATGGGTGCGATGTACCCGGCGATCGATCTGGCGGCGGGTGAAAAGGAACGGGGGACCATGGAAACACTCCTTACGGCGCCCGTGAGCAGGTTCCAGATCCTTCTGGGAAAGTTTGCCGTGGTTGTTCTGACCGGGCTCATGAGCGCAGTTGTCTCCATCTTCGGAATTCTCTTCGGGATGCGCCAGATCACGAAGATCCCCCCGGAAGTGATGAATGCCGTCCTGGCGATACTGGATGTGCAAACGGTCCTTCTCGTGCTTTCGCTTCTGTTTCCGCTCACCGTGTTTTTCGCGGCGTTCCTTCTCTCGATGTCTGTCTACGCAAAGTCGTACAAGGAAGCCCAGAGCATGATAAGCCCGCTTATGATCGTAGTGATACTGCCGGTCATGATCGGGCTCTTCCCCGGTGTCGCGCTCGATCCGGTTACGGCGTTGGTGCCGGTATTGAACGTGTCGCTTGCCACCAAGGAGATTATTGCGGGGACGATCAAGACGGGGCTTCTGCTCGAGGTGTATGCGTCGCTCCTTGTGCTCGCAGGGCTGAGCCTTTTCGGTTGCGCCCGGTGGTTCGAGAGGGAGGAGACGATTTTCCGCGGGGTCTGACGTTCACGGACAACGGACTTTCGTTTTTGATCTTCCCTTCGTATATTCAATGTCTGAATCGGTGCACGCATCTCGCGTTACATCCACAGCGTTTCGAAGGTATCGTCCAATGAATAACAGGCTCATCCACAGAATCACTGCGGCCGTCATTTTCGCCATTTCCCTGACGCAGTACCTCCTGACCGTGCAGCCGTCTGTCCCGTTCTGGGATCCGGGCGAGCTTTCCGCCGCGGCATGCATGCTCGAGGTGCCTCATCCGCCGGGTGGCCCTCTTTTCTCTCTCGTCGGACGGCTGTTCTTCATGCTCCCCGTGCCGGGGGATATCGGCCTGCGGATGAACCTGGTTTCCGTCGTGGCGAGCGCCCTGTCGGTTCTTCTCCTCTACCTTGTGGCGGTGAAGCTGATCCGACATTACAAGGGACAGGACCCGCAGTCCCCGCTCGACGCGTTCGGGACATTCGGGGCTGCTGCGATCGGCGCTCTCGCGTTTTCGTTCAGCGATTCGTTCTGGTTCAGTGCCGTGGAAGCAAACTACTTTGCCGCGAGCACGGTGCTCTATTTTCTTGTGGTCTGGCTCATGCTCACCTGGAACGAACAGGCGGAGAGCCCCCACAACGGGAAGTTTATCCTCCTGATATTCTTCCTGGCAGGGCTCTCCGCGGGGGTACACCTCATGAGCGTCCCGGCGATTTTGGCCGTGGTCATGATTGTCGTTCTCAGGAAATATGTGACGGACGAGAAATTCTACCGTTCGTCGGCATACGTCTTCCTCGGCCACGTCGCACTGCTTCTGATCATCGCGGCGGTCCTCTGGGCCAATCAGACGGGGCGGTCGACGCCGTCGCTCGAAGATTCCCATGCGTTTGATCTGAAGTTCAAGGAATGGATGATCCTGCCGAGCGTCCTCGTCGTTGCGCTCTTCTGGAAGAAAGTGTTCAACAGAAACTCGTTCTACCTCCCCGTGTTTGCGGGGGGGGTCGCGCTTGCGATCATCTATCCCGGCATTATCAAGATGCTCCCCGGACTCCTCCGGACGATCGCGGGGGACAATATCGGCGGGGGACTCGTGGTGTTGATCGCGCTGCTGACCGTCCTTGCGCTCGTCGCCCGGTGGCTCGCGAAAGAGAAAATGATGATGCTGCACACCGCCGTCCTCGGGATCATGCTGGCCACCGCGGGGTTCACGACGTACACGATGATCCTCATCCGATCGGGGAAAAACACCCCGATGAACGAAAACGCGCCGAAGACATTCTCCGGGCTCGTCACGTACCTGGACCGGGAGCAGTACGGCGACTTCCCCATGTTTAAGAGAAGATGGTCGCAGGAATCGCACCAGCAGGCGATCTTCACGGCGTATTCGAGCGATCTCGATTTCTTCTGGCGCTACCAGATGAATCACATGTTCAACAGGTATCTGGCCTGGAACTATATCGGGCGGGAGGGGGAAGCCCAGGATTCCGGCGTCGATCTGAAGGTTCTCTACGGCATCCCGTTCCTTCTTGGTCTCGCGGGCCTCTACTTCCATTTCCGCAACGACTGGAAGATGGCGTCGGTCTTTCTCATCCTTTTTGTGGTGATGGGGTACCTGATCGCGTTCTACCAGAACCAGCAGGAGTCGCAGCCTCGCGAGCGTGACTATTTCTATCCCGGAGCGTTTTCCATATTCGCCATCTGGATCGCGCTCGGTGTCCGGGGGATCCTTGATCTTATCGCGGTCAAAATGAAAGATGCGAAGATCCTGAAGCCCGCGTTCCTGCTGACTCTGTTTCTCGCGCTGCTGTTCGTTCCAGTGAAGATGATGCTGGCGAACTACCACACGCACGACCGTTCGAAGAACTGGGTCCCCTGGGACCTGTCGTACAACATGCTGCAGACCTGCGATAAGGACGCTATTCTCTTCACCAACGGCGATAACGACACCTTCCCTCTCTGGTACCTCCAGGATGTCGAGGGGGTGCGGCGCGACGTCCGCGTGATCTGTCTGAGTCTTGCCAACACCCCCTGGTACATCCAGCAGATGAAGGAGAAGCCGTACTACACCGAGGCGCTCGCCGTCCCGATCAGCATGTCGGACGACAGGATCCGCGCTATACAGCCGGTCCAGTGGGAACCGCGGACGACAGACCTCATCGTGAGCCCGGAAGCCATCATCAGGTACGGCGTCACGGATTCCACGATGCTCAGCCAGCGCAAAATAGTCTGGCGGATGCCGAACACCATGCAGTTCGGCACGACGAAGGCGATCCGCGTGCAGGACATCCTGATGCGGGACATCATCCTGACGAACCAGTTCAGGCGTCCCCTGTACATCGCCGTGACCTGTTCACCGGATGCCAAGCTGGGACTCGACGAGTACCTCTGGTTCAACGGCCTGGCGTGGCATCTGGAGCCGAAGAAAGTGAAAAGGGAAGACCTCGGGGTGGATCATGATGTCCTGGAAGCCAACCTGATGCACGAGCCGTCAGGATTCTCCAGGACTCCGCAGTTTGGCTACAAATTCCGTGGGGTCGGAGACACCACGGTCTTCTTTGACGAAAACGCGAGCCGGCTGATGACCAATTACCGGTCTGCCTTCGTCAGGCTGGCGATGTCGTATGCCAACGTCAAGAATGACCTCAAATCCAGCGCGGCGGTCCTGGACCGGATGGAGCAAATTATCCCTCGCTCTAAGTATCCGATGGGGTGGGAGCTGGAATCCGATCTTGCGCTCTTCTATCACCGCGTCGGCCGCATCGACGAGTTCAACCAGCTTTCCAACGACGTCGAGTCGGCGTGCGAACAGCTCATCGCAGACGGAAAAGCGAACGTGAACTCGTATTACAACCCCTACCGGGTCCTGCTCGACCTGTATGATTCACGGAAGGAGTTCAGGAAGGAACGTGACCTCCTTGCCAATCTCAACCAGCTCTACCCGAATACGCCGGAGTTGAAGCAAAGACTGGAGGATATCACGAAGGTCATGGTGATGGATTCGTCCGTCCATCCCGACTCCGCCCGATAATTCTCGTCGTGTGTCCCGCCATTCCCGGGCGGGACACACTGCGCGATCTCCCCGTTCTTTTCCCTTTCCATGAGAAGAGTCACGGCATCACTCTCCTGATCGAGAGAGAACCGTGATCCGGCGGTGTGACACATATATCTCGGAAGACCGCCGGGCATTGCCTGCAATTCCGGGAGGACTCATGATCCGCCTGATGTTCCTCTGTACGCTCATCCTGTGTGTAAATTCCAGTTCCTGCACGGGAGAACGCTGTCAATGACTCGACCCGGGTCGTCATACTCAGCGACAGTGTGGGTCCGGTCATCTCTCCGGACGAACGGGAGAAATACCATCTCTTTACGCAATTCAAGAATTTCAGTTCGGCTGTTGTCCTTCAGCTCCCGGATTCTTCGTCTGCCGTCCGCCTTACGCTTGTCTCTGCGGGCGGACTGCGGGACACCATGGTCCGCTATTCCTGACCGCGATCATATTGACAGCCGGGGGAATGTCACTCCGTGCGTATTCATACCCGTGGCATTCGGAAACATTACACGGGAGAGGTTTCCGGTGATATACGAGCGGATGAGGCGCGCAATCCCGCGCCCCCTCCACGGCCCTTGCCCCGCCTCCACGCTCGCGGAGCCGGTCCGTTCCAGGTACCGGTCACTCCGGGAGATGCCTGTGGACTACCGGGCGATCGAGCGAGAGTGGACGGCCCTCTACACCGGCTCTTGACTTCTGTCCTTCCCGGTCCTATATTTAAAGTTCATTCTGTCCGCGACCGTCACCCACACATTCTCCCGGTCTCCACAAAACCAAACTTTTCAATTAATAGCAGGGAGGTCTGTATGAAGAATGCGTTCGTTTTTGT
>DASVIU010000746.1:0-2991 GCA_036386275.1 Bacteroidota bacterium
AGCCACCAGGGGACCGCCCGTCCCGACGCAAAGAACTCGGAAGTGCTCTTGCCGGCCCTTCTTCCGAAAAACAGGGAGGGAAAAAAACAGACGATCAGGGAGAGGATGACGATAATCCAGTCCAGCAACTGAAGGTGCACGGGGTGGATCCTTTCGGGGGGTAGGGTGGGTGGACTCCGTCTCTCCGATCCGCCAGCGGAACCCAATTTGGGCAGATTTTTGGCCAGAATCAAGTCGGAGACGGGCCTCCGTCCTTGTCCCGTGAAGAGGAGCATATTGTCCGCGTATTCCATCGAGATTCGCGATCCGTAACGAACACACAAACAACCGCCGCGACACGTGATGTGACAGGTGCTTGCTGTCACTCCCCATCGTCAGGTACTTGATCTTCCCCGGTCGAATCGCGATATTAAGCCATCCCCCATATACAATTGACACGAAGTCTCCTGTTTTCTCGCCCGGGGGGGGTCCGCTTTTCGATAATTCGGTTTTTCTCAGGCAAGTGAGTGAATGTGTTCTTTCAGTTCTGCACGCGGGGCGGGACGGGTGTTGTCCCTCGGCCTGATCCTCGTCGCGCTCCAACCGGTGCATGTGGTCGCTCAGAAAATTTCCGTCAACGAAGTTCATTCGGTTGTGCTGAACCCGGGTGATTCTTTGCACCCGGAGGGGAGAGACGAATTCCTCCCGGAGTGGCACGCGGCAATCTCGAACATACCGGGGGACTGGCTCCGGTTCGCCAGGATCGCTTTCACGTCGCGCTACGCTCCGATCATGGCCGGGACTGCCGGGCTCACCGTGGCGCTCGTCGCCGCGGATAACGCAACCTGGCTCCGCTCCCATGAATGGTACACCGGGTCGCGGACGGTGAAGGACCTGAGCGACAAAGTGGAGTTCCTGGGAGACGGTCGCCCGCAGTTCGGTCTTGCCGCAGCGTTCGCGGCATACGGGTTCATTGCGAAAGACAGCCGGGCCCTCCGGACGGGGAGCGAGATCGTCGAAACAATACTTGCAAGCGGGACCCTGGTCCAGGTCCTCAAGCACATCACCGGACGCGAAAGCCCGTTTGTCTCGACGCGCCCCGGGGGGAGGTGGGACCTCTTCCCGAACCAGATAGAGTATGCAAAGCACGTCCCGCATTACGACGCGTATCCGTCGGGCCATGTGACGACGTTGCTCGCGACTGTCACGGTTGTCATAGAGAATTATCCGGAATGGTGGTGGGCGCGTCCTGTCGGCTATGCGGCCGTGGCGGGGCTTGCCGTAAGCATGGGGAACACGGGGATACACTGGTACAGCGACTACCCGCTTGCGGTGGTTCTCGGGTATTCATTCGGCATGATAGCCGCGCATCCTTTGGAACTGGGAGGCTTAAGCTCGGAGTCCAGGCCCGGCGAGCCGGAGTTCTCAGTTGCTCCTCTCCTTGAGCCGTCCGGGGCTGGGATCGTGGTGAGCGTTTCGTTTTAACAGCCCTGCACAAGAGCTGCGTGACTTTCAGGATTGCGTCCGTGATGGTTCACCTGCAAGCGGGAGTGCAGATGAAGCTCTCTCTCATTGTCATAGGTGTCCTTCTCGCCGGATCCACTCCGGGGCCGCGCCTCTGCGCCCAGGAAGAAGATCCTTCTCCCTCCGAGAGTTTTTCCGAGTATCCGTCCGAGACGATGCTGCAGGACGCCGATTCGCTTCTCTCTGTCCCGTACGGGACTCAAAGGGCTTCCACGCTCAGATGGTACTCCATGTTCACCAATATTCCCGGCGACTGGCTCCTTACGGGAGAATCGGCGTTCCGTCCCGAAGGGCTTCCCGTGATGGGAGGGATCGCGCTCGCGACGGGAGTGCTTCTCCTGGGGGACCACCAGACGTACGCATTCTCTCATGGCTTGTACAACCGCTCCGCGGAAGTCCGCTTCGCGAGCAATCAGTTCCTTCGTGCGGGGGACGGAAAAACGACGATTGGGATAGCGGCGGCATTTGCACTGTACGGGTTCGTGGAAGGGGACTCGAGGGCTCTCCGCACCGCGAGCGGGACCGTGGAGGCCCTGCTTGCATCAGGCATTGCCGTCCAGATTTTCAAGCGAGTCGCCGGGCGTGAAAGTCCCCAGGTCGTCACGCAGGGGACCGGGAAGTGGCGTCCTTTCCCCGCTCTCCAGGCCTACAACAAAAACCAGCCGCGTTACTATGCGTTCCCCTCCGGGCACATCACGACCGCGATGGCGACAGTGACGGTAATTGCGGAGAACTACCCGGAAGAAAAGTGGATGAGGCCCGCAGGATACGGCATCGTCGGGCTCACGGCCGTCAGCCTCGTCAACAAAGGATGGCACTGGTACAGCGACTTCCCCCTCGCGATCGCGATGGGATACATGTTCGGCAGGATCGCCTCCCATCACGACGATGACGCATCCGGCCCGGAATCAGTCCCGGGATCGGGAACCGCCTCCCTGAAGGTGCTGCCGAAAATCGGGCCTGAAGGGACCGGTGTGATGCTCGCCCTCACCTTCTGAATATCCACCCCCGTTGCATTTCTCTCCAACCTGACGTATGTTTTGTTCCGGGTTTGGAATTCTCATCTATTGAAAGGAGTGGTAGGATGAAGCGTTGGACAGCGGCTCTCCTCCTGGCGGCGATTCTTTTCCCGGTCGCCGGGTGCACAAAACAGCAGCAGCAATCGGGGCAGGCCGGAGCCAACATGGCTTCGCTCGGGAGCGCCACGGGGTCAGTGGCGGGAATTCACTGGTCGATCCCGAAACGGTGGACCGAGCAGGGGCAGCGCCCGATGCGCGTCGCCACCTACACCATCCCGGCGGCGGAGGGGGATACCGAAACGGGGGAATGCGCCGTATTCTACTTCGGAAATGACCAGGGGGGAACAGTCGATCAGAACATCGAGCGGTGGGTTGGCCAGTTCGAAACAGGCGGGGTTCCCGTGAAGTCCCGCAAGGATGTCAACGGGATGAAAGTCACGCTTGTCCAGGTCGCCGGCGCCTACCTTGC
>DASVIU010000747.1:0-3322 GCA_036386275.1 Bacteroidota bacterium
ACTGTTACTCATCATCCTTGGCGTTATTGTCGTCGGGATAGCGGTGGCCGTCGGTATCACGATGTTCTCTGACAGCGCCACCAACGCAAACCGTGACGCCCTCACCAATGATCTGGTGAACCTGGCATCGCGTGCGCAGCAGTACTATCGTCGTCCGACATCGCTGGGCGGGGGCGGGAATTCGTTTGCTGCCCTGACTGCCACAACGGCGGGCATCGCACTCCTGACCAACAAGCCGGTGAACGGCAACGGTTCCTACTATATCAAGACAGCGGGTGCGGGGACGGGAACAGCAGCAGTCGTGGAAATTGAAGGACTGGGGAACGAGACAGGGAGGGACAACGCGACACCTGTTCTGGTCCATATCAAAGTATTTCCAAGCACCGATAGTTGCTGGGTAGTGAACTAAGCAGCGGTTACAAGGGTCCCCTGATCCGGGGGACCCTTTGATTTAGGATTGTAGCCCACACGAGGAAAGCAATCAGGGGGTAAGAAGAAATGGGACAACAACAACTGTTACTTATTATCCTTGGCGTTATCGTCGTCGGGATTGCGGTGGCCGTGGGCATCACGATGTTCTCCGACAGCGCCACCAACGCAAACCGTGACGCCCTCACCAATGACCTGGTGAACCTGGCATCGCGTGCGCAGCAGTACTATCGCCGTCCGACATCGCTGGGCGGGGGCGGGAATTCGTTTGCTGCACTGACAGCCAATGCGGCAGGCATCGCACTCCTGACCAACAAGCCGGTGAACGGCAACGGGTCCTATTACATCAAGACGGCGGGTGCGGGGACGGGAACGGCAGCAGTCGTGGAAATTGAAGGACTGGGGAACGAGACAGGCAGGGACAACGCGACACCTGTTCTGGTCCATGTCAAAGTATTTCGTAGCACCGATAGTTGCTGGGTGGTGAACTAAGCAGCGGTCAAAAGGGTCCCCTGATCCGGGGGACCCTTTTCTCTATGCGGGAACTGTTCAGGCGGAGATCACCGGATAAATTGATTGCAGCAAGAAAATTTGGGAGGGGGTACCTCTTCAGGTCGTTCTCGCGCGTTACCGGGTGGGGGATCCGGTAGACGAGCATCGCGGGTCGATCGGGGGAGGGTACCCTTTCTCTGTTTGATGGGAAGCACAAACCGGGTCGGGGCAACGAACAACATCGCACACACGTCTGTATAGAGATCAGGGAGGGTTAACTTAAATGCCGGAGTTTCGGATTGAGGGGGTAACGGGGGCGGGGAAGCCCGTCCAGGGTATTCTTGAAGCCGATTCCACCCGTGTCGCGAAGCAGAAAGCCACGCTTCTCGCCACGCAGCGCAATTTCAAACTTCTGCATATTGTTCCCCGTGCGACCTGGGTCTACAGGGTCCAGCGAGGTACGGAGAAGCCGATCAGCGGTGAGCAGAAAGCATTTACCAAGGGGGAAGTGCAGGAAGCCCTCCAGAAAATGGGGTACCGGGTTATCCGCGTCCAGCGCCGGTTCCTGGATTTCAAGGCAAAGCCCCCGGCGAGTGAGATCGTGACGTTCGTCCGCGTGAGCGCGGACCTGATCCGCCAGAAGCTCCCGTTCAACGAGATCATGCAGCTGATGGTGAACGACGTCCAGAACAGGACGCTGCGCGAGGCCATCAAGGACATCAACACGGAACTGAAACAGGGAAAGGACAGTGAGCGGGCCTTCATCAAGCACGAGGCTGTCCTGGGCCGGTTCACCGCCCACATGCTCGGGCTGGCTTCCAAGAGCGGCAACATGGCCGAGATCTACGACAGCACGGCCAAGTTCCTGGAGAGGCAGGCGGATTTCAAGAAGAACCTCAAGAGCGCGCTCATCACGCCTCTTGTCACGCTCGTCGTCCTGTTCGGCGCGGTGATCTACTACGTCGGCTACATCTTCCCGGCCACCGCGAAGCTCTTTGTCAAGTTCAAGATCGAGCTTCCGCCGATGACGAGGGCGACGCTCGCGCTGAGCGATTTCCTCGTCAGTCACATTATTATCCTGCTCATCCTTGTCATTGTCCCGACGATCTTCGCGTTCAGGTTCTTCACGACGGAACGGGGGAGGTTCATCCTGGACAAGTACCTCTGGTCCATCCCTGTGATGGGGAACCTGCTCCACAAGACGAGCATCGAGATATTCTGCAGGGTCTTTTACGCCCTGTACAGCGGCGCGGGAGAGAACATCGAGGTCATCCGTATGGCGGCGGAGGCCTGCGGGAACAAGTTCATGGAGCACCAGATCAAAACGATCGCCCTGCCGATGATGATCCAGAAGGGGGCGGGCATCACCGAGGCCTTTGAAGCCACGGGGGTTTTCACGAAGACCGCCATCTCCCGCTTCCATTCCGGCGCGGAGACGGGGACCGTAAAGAATACCGCTTTCCAGCTCGCGGAGTACTACGAGAAGGAAACCTCGTACAAGATGAAGAACGCGATCGACTTCATCCAGCTCTGGATTTCCATGATCATCATGGTCGTTCTGACGGCGCTGACGCTTGTCTCGTCGGAGACCGCGACAATCAAGCCGAAGAATCCGGCGATGAGCCAGGCGAATGTGAGTGTCGTCAGGGAACCTTTGTCCTGACGGTGCGTTGAAACAGTGTAATCCCCAACTACTGCCAACGTCCCATGGCGCATATTGACATCACCGACAAAATCGGGTTCGCCCTCCTGAAGAAGGGGATCATCGACTACGAGACCCTCGAGAAGTCCCTCAAGGTGAAGGAGTCGGAGGAGAAGAAGAACCGGCGGAACCTCGGTCAGATCCTGGTGAATGATTTCAATGCCGACCACGACGCGGTCTTCCGCGAGGTGGCCGACCTGTATGCCTTCCGCGAGATCTACCTGTCGGACGAAAAGCTCGACAAGCCGAAGCTGGACTTCATCAAGAAGTACGTCGACGGCCTCCCGTCGAACGTCCGCGACATGCTTGTGCAGACAAAAATGCTGCCGCTCAAGTTCGACGAGAAGCAGCCGGACAAGCTGATCATCGTCGCCGCCGACCCGACCGACAGGCGCCTCCCCCTCATCGCCCGGAACTTCGGTGCAAAGAAGTACGAGGTGGCCTATTGCCGGCTCAAGGACCTCCAGAGCCTCTTCGAGCAGGTCATCCCCCCCGAGAACGAGTTCCTCAAGCTCCTGGAGAACTCGCAGGTCGGGCTGCAGATGAAGGACGAGGAGGAGGAATCGGCCCTCGACGAGGAAACACTCGAAGCCGAAATTAGCAAGAGCGCCCTTGTCAATCTCGTCGAAGGAGCCCTCGTCGAGGCCGTGCGCCAGGGGGCCAGTGACATTCACATCCTCGCGAAAGAAGGGAACCGGA
>DASVIU010000748.1:0-5787 GCA_036386275.1 Bacteroidota bacterium
GCGACCAGCCGGCAGAAGTAGACCCCGCTGGAGACCGTCTGCCTGTTCTCGTCCTTCCCGTCCCAGATCACGGAATATGTGGCTGCGGCACGGTACCCCTCGTCCAGGACGCGTACGCGCTCCCCGATCACGGAGAGTATCTCCAGCTTTACATACGAGCCCGCAGGGACCATGTAGCTGATCGTCGTGCTCGGGTTGAACGGGTTGGGATAGTTCTGCGCGAGTTCGTATGCCTGCGGGATGAGCTTTGCAGTCTCGCCGTCTGCATACTCCTTCGTCCCGACGATGAGTTTGAACTGCATCTTCGCCGTGGAAGTCTGGTACGTATACACATTGCTCCTGCGCATGTCCACGGGGGAGGTGTTCAGCGAGTTCACGAGCACGACCTGGTTCCCGGCGGGGATTCCCTCCAGTCCGAGGAGCGTTATCTTCCCGGCTCCGTTCCGGGGGTTCCACACCTCAAAATCCCATGTCTGGCCGGCCCCCAGTCCGGGCCTCATGTCGGTGGCGAACCGGGTGTGCACCGGATCCCACTCCGGACGCACGAAGTAGAGGAACCCCTGGTCGAACACAAGCGGCGCTTCATGCTGGTCCAGTTCGTTCCTTCCGGGTCCGACCGATGGCGCGATCCCGATGTAGTTGTCCCTGTCCGTATTGATGTCGCTGTCGAACACAAGCTCCACGCGCCAGTCCACGCCGGGGGCCTTTGCAAGTTTGGCGACGGTTGTCCCGAACGGGTAAGGTATTTTCAACGTCGCGAGGACCACCGTGTCATTGTAGAAGTAGTACCCTTTGAACGGGTCAAACGTTGTCCCGCTTGAAGTTCTTGTCGCGCCGACTTGTTCCCAGAAGAGCGTCCCCGCGGGGAGGCCATTTGCCGCGATCACGGCCGTACGCTGGACGCTCGTGTTGAAAGGATTGCTGATCATGTTCCAGCCCCTGTGCAGCGCGATGCCGTATGTCCCGTCCGGTGCAAGCGGCGGGAGTGTGTCAGTCCGTGAGATGTTTAGATCCTTTCTCTGAAGGAGCCAGTATCCTTCGCCTGTCTTCAGGGTGGAATCGGCTGTGAGGTCCACATAGTAGGCGGGATATGTGGTGTCCTTCCCGTTGTCCCTGAGCATCCTCCAGTCGGTCTTCTGCGTCCCGGAGAGAATGTCTCCTACTCTCCTGGTTCCCACTCCGGGCATACCGAACATCCTGTATGACGTTGAACTCAAATCCCCGGAAAAGCTGATAGTCCCCGATACAGGTCCGGACGAGAGCATCGTGAGCGTCCACGCTGGTGAGAAAAGACCCGAACCGGCGGCGTTCAGGGTGCTGACCCGCCAGTAGTACTGTGTGTTCTGCGGGAGTCCGTTCACCTGCCTCCCTGTCGAAACAAGTGTCGGATCGTTGATCACGATCATCGAGAAGGAGGGATCAGTCGCCATCTCAAGCCAGTAACCCGTTGCGCCGTTGACGCTGGCCCAGGTGAGTGCGATGGGGAGCGCCTGGCCAGTGGAGCCGCTTGCGGGAGACAGGAGGACAGGGGCGGAGAGCGTGGCAACCCCGGTGCCGCTCACGGCGACTGTATCGGGCGAACTCGATGCGTTATGCGTGAAGACGACGTTCCACGTCTGAGCCGCGGTGTTCGCCGGGGTAAACGTAATGTAGAATGTCCTCGCCTGGGCAGGTTGCAGCGTGGCATTTGCCGGGTTCACCGTGAACGTCCCGTTGCTTGAAGTGACGCTGCCTATCACGAGCGCCACTCCCCCGATGTCGGTCACCACGACACTGTCCAGCTTACTCCCCCCCAGAGCGACAGTCCCGAACGGGACGGATCGGCGTGTGACGGCAAACCCCCCGGCTCCTCCCGTGCCGCTTACGGTGACCGTGTCGGGTGAACTCGATGCGTTATGGGCGAAGACGACATTTCCCGTCTGGAGAATCGTATTCGTGGGGGTGAATGTGATGTAGAACTTCGCATTAGCGGCGGCGGCGATCGAGGCGCCGGCCGGACTGACCGTAAACGCACCGTTGGACGACGTGACACTGATGATCGTAAGCGTTGTCGCCCCTGTGTTCGTGACGACGACGCTGTCGAGCCTGTTCTGCCCGAGGGGCACCAGCCCGAACGGGACGGTCTTCCGGCTGAGAGCGAATCCGGGGAGCGTTCCGGAGCCGCTGACCGCGACCGTGTCGGGGGAACTCGACGCGTTATGCGTGAAGACGACGTTCCCCGTTTGTGCCGCGGTGTTCACCGCGGTAAACGTAATGTAGAACTTCGCACTCGCGGCGGCGGCGATCGAGGCACCGGCGGGACTGACCGTAAACGCGCCGTTGCTCGACGTGACAGTACTGATCGTGAGTGTGGTCGGCCCGGCGTTCGTGACGATGACGCTGTCTCTTGTGGGGACCGCCACCGGGACACTCCCGAATGCCAGCGACCTCCGGTCGACGGAGAAACCTGTCCCCGTCCCGCTGACAGCGACCGTGTCCCGGGCCGTCGGTGCGTTGTGCACGAAAACGATATTCCCGTTCTGGACGCCGTTGAGTGTCGGTGTGAACGTAACCCTGAACGTGCTCTTTGCCCCCGGCTGAATCGTCCCGGCGGCCGGATTCACTGTGAATCGCGTGTTTGTCGATGTGACACTGCTTATCACGAGCGCGGCGGTGCCGGTATTCGTGACGGACACGCTGTCGGGCTTCCCTGTAGCGATGACAACGGATCCGAAGGGAACAGTTTTCCGGTTGACAGAGAACGCGGGGGCGGTTCCGGTGCCCGACGCTGTCACCGTGTCCGGCGATGTGGGCCCGTCGTGCGTGAACACGATAAATGACGTTTGTGCGCCGGTGGTCGCCGGAACGAAGGTTATGGTGAATTTCTTGTTTGCGTTGACCGCGATGGACGCGTTCGCCGGACTCACTGTGAAGCGCACATTGCTCGACTTGACGGAGCTTATCGTGAGCGTGGCTTTCCCTGTGTTCGTTACAGTCACGGTGTCGGTTTTCGAGCTGCCGACAGGGACGTTGCCGATCAAGTCCGTCTTCGAGTTTACAGAGAATGCGCCCCTGTTTGCAGCCGCGGCGAGATCCTCTCCCGCCTCTGATGAAGGAGGAGAAACGGAAACGTCTTGTGGGGCATCTTTACGGTCTTCCTGAGCGCGAGACGGTAAAGGAGAAAGCAGAGAGGAGAAAACGATGCCGATTGCCAGCAGAGTCTTCATGTGATCACCTGCTCCCCGAGTAGGAGATCAAGAGAGCGAAGAATGTCGTCTGAACGAGCGCGATCGCCCGGATGCTCAATGGATAATAATAACTGATAGAGGGCGAAAGCGCAAGCGCCGGGGCTATCCGCTGATGAGCAGCATGGAACATAGCCGGAATGTCGAAATCGGTTGAAAAATCGCCAATCTCCCGGGACTCCCGGCGAGTGATGTCCAACGGAACCCCCGGAGTAGTCAGGAGGAAAGCCCTATCACGCCAATTGCTCCTGGATGAAGAATATGGGGGTGAACAGCCGAAATTCGGGTAGACATCCGGGTCAGAATGCCTAATTCTCTATCAGCTAGCGGAAAATTTGCCACAAAGAAATCGTCCAAAGGGATGAAATGGGAGTTAATTCTTCCTGGGAAGGGGTCACGCGCCAGACCTGTCGATCGGCTACGAGGCAGCGGCGAGGGACTGAACGCAAAAACTGGCACCGGGATTATTCACCTGGAATGCGGCCGCAGACTAAATCTTCGACGGGATGCCACGCGGTTGTCAAGCGATCTCTGTGACCAGACACGGGATGCCGGGCAATGGGATGACCTGCATCTCAAGCTCCAGTTCCAGCTCGCGCAACTGTCTCCACATGATCGCACGGTACCGCTCGGTCTCTTTTGCCATCTTCGGAACAAGCGACCGGTAATACTCGATCCCTTCCTGCAGGTTTCTCCTGAACGTCGTCAGATACCGGTGTTCGTTCGTCGAGGGGGAATCCAGCTTCTTTCCGATTTCGTTTTTCAGGTAGTCGATATAGAGCCGCAGTTCGTTGATAAACAGGTTCGGCCGGTCGGAGACAGATATCAATTGAAGCCGCCCGTAGATGTGTCCCACCATCTCCTCCAGCGTGGCAATGCGGGAGAAAAACGCGAGATTGGGACCGGGACAGACCGCGACTGCAAGGGAGTTGCGAGGGTCCTCCGTTTCGCTTCCGACAAACGGTGATGAGGCGAGATCCTCACAGAGGCAGGATTTTTCCATCAGCTTCTGAATCCGGAAGTCGATTTCCTCCGCCGGCAGATCCATGCCCTGCAGGTGTTTGATCTTCAGCGACTGGTACTGTCGCGATGCAGTGCAAATCGGTTCGTTCGTAAACTCGGTGTTGGAGACGAGATACTTTTTGGTGCACGGGCTTCCGGGTCTTCCTTCCTCGACACGCCGGCGAATCAGATCTTCACTCGAGCTTCCCCGGAGGTTGTTGAAAGCGACGCCGAGCGGCGATGCATCGCTGATATAGAAATCATCTTCAACGGCCGCAGCGAGTTTGGCCCTGGTCCTTTCGTCAACGTTTGTCGCTTCGGGAACCAGAAGAAAGGGGGATCCCCATCCCGTTCCGTCCATTTCGAAATACTCGAGAAGAAATTCGTCTTCCGCAGATGTACCGATCCCTCCCTGGACGGTGATGCGAACCGGCCGGGGCTCCGCAGGGGCCTCCTCCCCTTTCGTCCGGAGCGCGGCGCAATAGTACGCGTGCAATTCGGAAGTCAGGGCATTTCTCTTCTCCTTGAATTCCTGCAAAATGGGCCCGAGCAAGAGGCCGTCGGTTGCAAAGGCGTGGCCGCCGCAATTCAGGCCGGATTCTATGCGAATCTCGGAAACCCAGACACCTTTCTTCGCCAGGATCTTCCCCTGAATCGAAGCGGACCTGTAGTCACTTACTTTCAGGATCACTCTCTTCGGCGACGTACCGTCCCGAGCCGGAAGAAACTCCGGGCAACGCTCCATATAGTTGAATAGGCGCGGATTGAGGCCCGCGGAGAGCACAACGGACGAATCAAGTTCACTCCGCACGAAGCCCCGGAGAGCGGCGACGGCGTCCGATGAGTCCGGAAGCGGTTCAGATGAAGGCGTGGGGCGGTTGACCTTGTCGAGTTTCGTCATGATGTTCACATCGATCGCCCCCGGGACGATCCGGGATCGGAGTTCGTTCTCAAGGTTTGCACGCTGAAACGCGTCGCGAGTCGCCGCCAATCGCCTGTACAGGGCCTTCACGGGAGAATGTTCAGCAAGCATCTCAAAGTACTTGACGATTTCGCTCCCCTTCTCAAAGGGAGAGGTCTTGAGCTTTGTCATCTGCTCGCGGACGATCTGGTTCACGAGATTGAGGTAGGCGGTGATCCTCCGTGCACGGTGATCTTCGTCTTTCGGATTGATGGCCGTGTACGGCTTGCCGTACAGGTTCGAGTAATGCTCCCGCATCCGCTCAATGAGCATGTCGTCGACGATGGAAATCACGGAGGCAATCCCAAAGCGCGCGACCCGCACGGGTGTGTCGATGGAGAATGCCAGTCCGAGAACCGGAATGTGAAACGAATGAACGCCTTGATTGTGCACGTGCCGCGCTCCAGATGCTATTCAGACAAGTTGGTCACAATGACCGGCCGACATAACAGGTCGATCCACTGCTCTTCTGGAACAAAAAAAAGCCTGAATCCTAAAAGGAATCAGGTTTTTGACGCACCCACCAGGATCCGAATCCGGAACCCACTGATCAAGAGTCCGGCAATCGCAGGCCAACACACAAAAAGAGAAGCCTCTTCG
>DASVIU010000749.1:0-4146 GCA_036386275.1 Bacteroidota bacterium
TCGAGTCCTTCGATTGACCCGCGGCGAATTGGACTGCAAACAGGGCAAATGTAGCCAGTAGTCCGGCATTGCGAACCGGTGTGGAACCGAAAATGATCACAAAATGATCCCTTCGAAAGTGATTGATGCGTTCATGCCCAACCCACTGCGGCCATGAGCATGTCGATCAGTTTTATGCCGAGGAACGGCGCCACCAGGCCCCCGAACCCGTAGATAAACAGATGACGTCGCAAAAGCTGCACGGCGCTCATCGGGCGGTATTTCACCCCCCGGAGTGCCAGCGGGATCAGGGCGACGATGATCAGCGCATTGAATATGACCGCGGAGAGTATCGCGCTTTCGGGGGAGGCGAGCTTCATGATATTCAGCGCGTTCAACGCAGGGTACGTCGTCGCAAACGCGGCGGGGATTATGGCAAAGTACTTCGCCACGTCGTTGGCGATGCTGAACGTCGTCAGCGTGCCGCGCGTCATCAGGAGCTGCTTTCCGATCTCCACGATCTCCATGAGCTTCGTCGGGTTGCTGTCCAGGTCGATCATGTTCGCGGCCTCGCGCGCGGACTGCGTCCCGGTGTTCATCGCGACGGCGACGTCCGCCTGCGCAAGCGCGGGGGCATCGTTCGTACCGTCCCCGGTCATGGCAACAAGGCGCCCCCCCTTCTGATACTCGCGTATCAGCCTGAGTTTGTCTTCGGGCTTCGCTTCCGCAAGGAAGTCGTCGACGCCGGCTTCGGCCGCTATGGCCGTCGCGGTGAGCTGGTTATCCCCCGTGATCATGATGGTCCGTATCCCCATCGCCCGAAGATGGGCGAATCGCTCCTTGATCCCCCCCTTGACGATATCCTTGAGGTGTATGACGCCGAGGACTTCCGCGTTCTCCGCAACCACGAGAGGGGTTCCCCCGCTCCGGCTGATATCCTGGACGATCTGCAGGACCGCCGGGGGGAATGTCCCCCCCTCTCCTTCAACGAAGCCACGGATGGCTTCGGACGCGCCCTTGCGGATGATCCTCCTGAATGCTGCATTGTCCGCCTGTATGTCGGCCCCGCTCATCCGGGTCTGCGCGCTGAACGGAACAAAGTGCGCCGCGATCTCGCGGACCTCCCTCCCCCGGAGGCCGTATTGCTCCTTGGCAAGGACGGCGATCGAACGGCCTTCGGGGGTCTCGTCCGCCAGAGAGGCGAGTTGCGCGGCATCCGCCAGGCGCTCCTTCGCAACCCCGGGAGCAGGGACGAATTCCGTTGCCATGCGGTTGCCAAGCGTCACGGTCCCGGTTTTGTCAAGAAGGAGGACGTCAACATCCCCGGCGGCCTCGACGGCGCGTCCCGATGTGGCGATAACATTATGCCGGATCATCCTGTCCATCCCGGCGATCCCGATTGCCGCGAGGAGCCCCCCGATCGTCGTGGGTATCAGGCAAACAAGGAGTGCCACGAGGACGGTCACCGTGACTGGCACCCCGTGCCCCGCGACCTGGACGCTGAACAGAGAAAACGGCAGGAGCGTCACGCAGACGACGAGGAATATGATCGTGAATGCGGCGAGGAGGATATTGAGTGCGATCTCGTTCGGCGTCTTCTGGCGCTTTGCGCCTTCTATCAGCTTTATCATCCTGTCGAGGAAGCCGCCGCCGGGTTCGGCGGTCAGGCGGACGACAAGCCAGTCGGAAAGAATCCGTGTCCCGCCTGTGACCGCGCTCCGGTCCCCCCCTGATTCGCGTATGACAGGCGCGCTTTCACCCGTGATGGCGCTTTCATCCACGGAAGCGATCCCTTCAATAACCTCGCCGTCTGCCGCGATAGCATCGCCGGCCTCGACAAGGAAGGCATCTCCCTTCCTCAGCGCAGTCGAGGGGACGGATTCAAAGGCGGCCCCGTGACGCGGCTCCTTCAGCCGCTTTGCCGGCGTCTCACGCCTGGCTCGGCGGAGCCCCTCGGCCTGCGCCTTCCCCCTCCCTTCAGCCAGCGCCTCGGAAAAGTTGGCGAAAAGCACGGTGAACCAGAGCCAGAGGGACACGAACCCTATATACCAGGCCGGGGCTTCCCCCTGGCCAATGAGAGCCTGAATCCAGAGTGCCGTCGTCAGCACGCTCCCGACTTCTACCACAAACATGACCGGGTTGCGCATCATCGAGCGGGGATTCAGCTTCAA
Source organism: Bacteroidota bacterium (assembly GCA_036386275.1). GTDB lineage: Bacteria > Bacteroidota > Ignavibacteria > UBA10030 > UBA6906 > Fen-1273. Next base: position 2,151 of record DASVIU010000749.1, read on the forward strand.
AAGTGCATCAAGAAACGCCCGGCGGTACATCTCCCCCGTCAGGCCCAGGGGTTTCCTCAGTGCAGAGGTCTCAGCAGTCATTCGACACTCCTTAGTGGATCATCATGAAATGCTCAACGATCGGCCCGAGGGCGAGCGCCGGCAGGAAATTGAGAGCTCCCACGATCAACACCACGGCGATGAGCCAGAAGATGAAAAGGGGCGTGTGCGTCGGGAGTGTTCCTTCACCCGCAGGAACAAGTTTCTTTCGGGCCAGTGAACCGGCCAGAGCGAGCGTGGGGACAGCCAGCCAGTACCGTCCGATCAGCATGGCCAGACCGCCCGTGATATTGTAGAAGGGTGTGTTGGCAGAGAGCCCGGCAAACGCACTTCCGTTGTTGTTCGCCTGCGAAGTGAATGTGTACAAAATTTCGCTGAACCCGTGGGCTCCGGGGTTCGCGATCCCCGCCCTTCCGTCGGATGTGACGACCGCCAGCGCCGTAAAGGCGAGGACCGCTATCGGCATGATGAGTATCAGCAGCGAGGCCATCTTCATTTCGAACGATTCCACTTTGTGGCCCAGATATTCAGGTGTCCGGCCAACGAGCAAGCCTGCAACGAAGACCCCCACGATGACAAACACCAGCATCCCATACAGGCCTGAGCCCACACCGCCGAAGACAACCTCGCCAAGGTGCATAGCGATCAGCGGGATCATCCCGCCGAGCGGCGTGAATGAGTCGTGCATCGCGTTGACAGAGCCATTGGAAGCGGAGGTCGTGACTGTGGCCCACAGAGCGGAATTGGCAATCCCGAGCCGCACCTCTTTTCCCTCCATGTTGCCCCCGGCCTGTCCCTGTCCTGCTGTCTGATCGACGCCCAGCCTGGCGAGCGATGTATTGCTCCCGCTTTCAGCCCAGTAGCACACGCCGAGCATTGCCACGAGTATCAGCGTCATCGCCGCAACGAGGGCCCACCCCTGCCGAGTGTCTCCCACCATTTTTCCATATGTGTAGCAGAGAGCTGCGGCAATCAGCAGAATCGCCAGTTCCTCAAGGAAATTGGAGAGAGGCGTCGGATTCTCGAACGGGTGGGCGGAGTTCACATTGAAGAACCCGCCTCCGTTGGTACCGAGCTGTTTGATTGAAATCTGAGATGCCGCGGGGCCCACGGCGATCACCTGCTCCTTCACCTGAACACCGCCCGTGTCGCGGGGGGCCTGGAGGAACGGCACCTTCTCATACGGCGACAAGTTCTGCGGCACACCCTGGGAAACGAGAACAAGGGCAAGCACGATCGCGAGCGGAAGGAGAATATACAGCGTGCTCCGTGTCAGGTCGACCCAGAAATTCCCCAGCGTCTTCGCGCTATGGCGGGCAAATCCCCTAATGATAAGCGCCAGGACCGCCATACCCGAGGCCGCAGAAACAAAATTCTGCACCGTGAGTGCGAGCATCTGTGTGAGGTAACTCATCGTCGTCTCACCGCCATACCCCTGCCAGTTGGTGTTTGTCGCGAAACTGACAGCGGTATTGAACGCGGAATCCGCGCTGACCGGCCCCATTGCTTCGGGATTCAGAGGGAGGACCTGCTGCACCCTCTGAAGCAAATAGACAAAGAGGAACCCGATCGCGTTGAACAACAGCATCGCAATCGCGTTTTCCTTCCAGTCCATTTCACTACCGGCATCGATGCGCGCGACGCGGTAGATCAGTCTTTCCAGCGGACCGAGAACCGGATCGAGGAATGTTTTCTCACGCTGGAACACACGCGCCATGAAGGCACCCAGGGGTTTCACCAGCAGCAGCAATACCACCAGGTAAAGAGAAATCTACAGAATTCCGTTCAGTGTCATTCGAATTTCTCCGGTCTGAGAAGTGCGACGAAAAGATAGACAAGCAAACCGAGCGCAATGATGCCGGAAAGGATATAGATCCAGTTCATGAATTGCCTCCGGGTTTACGTTCTTCGGGTATTTCGCATATCCTCATCAAACCCCATGTCGTCAGGGAGAAGA
>DASVIU010000750.1:0-3046 GCA_036386275.1 Bacteroidota bacterium
CTCGTCCCCCTTCTGCTCTTCGGTTTCTCCGAGGCTGATTGTCTTCTTGCTCAATCTTGGCGGGGTACCTGTCTTCAGCCGTCCGGTCTTGAAGCCGATATCAATGAGTCGTTCGGTCACTCCGTATGAAGTCGGTTCGCCAAACCTCCCCCCCTGTGTCGAAGATGTCCCCGTGTGCATGATGGCATTCAGGAATGTTCCGCTGCAGAGGATAAGAGAGGAACACGTGAGAATCCTTCCATCAGAGAGGACCCCCCCCTTCACACTGTTCTGTTCAACCAGTATGTCCTGAAGAGACCCCTCTACAACCCGCAGACCCGGCTGTTCCAGAATCCTGCGCCTTGCCTCTCTGCTGTACCATTCACGGTCGTTTTGTGATCGGGGGGACCAGACAGCAGGTCCCTTGGATTTGTTCAGAAGTTTGAAGTGGATCCCTGTTGCGTCCGCGATTTTTCCCATTTCCCCACCGAGAGCATCTATCTCGCGGACGAGGTGTCCTTTGGCCGTACCACCAATGGCCGGATTGCACGACATCCTCCCAATTGCGCTGCTGTCCATTGTCAACAATGTAACGGAACACCCCATCCTGGCCGCGGCCAACGAGGCCTCGATGCCGGCGTGCCCGCCACCGACGACAATTATGTCTTCCCCTTTGTATGCCATGCTACGCGTGTTGTTCCACGTGGAACATATCCTACTTGCCTATGCAAAACTCTCCAAAAATGGAATTAAGTATCTCCTCGCTGGTTATCTCTCCGGTAATCTCCGCCAGGGCGGACACAGACTCTCTGATGTCGAAGGCCACGAATTCGTTCGTCATTCCGGAGTTAAGGGATTGAAGGGCTATTCCGAGGCTTCGAGCACCCTTAAAGAGGGATTCAGCGTGCCTCTCACTGATAACAGACACAGTTTCCTGAGCGGAGAGTTCAGATTCCCCAACAGTGTGAACGAGCTCCTCTGCGAGTGCGTGGACACCGGCACCTGACAGAGCAGAGAGGCAAATCTCAGTCCGGATCCCCCCTCTCAATTCGATGTGATCGAGGCGGGCGAGCTTTTCCGACTCCAGGGGTCTGAGATCCACCTTATTCCTGACGAGAATCAGTTGTTGCTCTCCTGTTATCGGAAGCGATGCGATCAGCACATCTCTCTCCTCGTTGTCACTCCCCGTCTCGTCGACAAAGATGACGATGTCCGCTATTTCTACTGAAGACAAGCTTCTGGCTATACCTTCGGATTCGATCGGGTCTTCAGATTTTCTCAGCCCGGCTGTATCCGTGATCCGGTACAGAATTCCTCCCAGCGTGAGGCTCTCCTCCAGGTAGTCACGGGTTGTCCCGGGTATCGGTGTGACGATAGCCCGGCTATCTTTGAGGAGCGCGTTGAACAGACTTGATTTGCCCGCGTTGGGGGGGCCCACGATCACCACGGAGACTCCGTCCCTGTAGATTTTCCCGGTCTTGAATGTCTCTGCCAGCCGCTCGAGTCTTTCCTTCGCCTCCCGGATTTTCCTGTCGATTTCCGTTTTTCCAATAAGGCTGATCCCCTCTTCACTGAAATCCAGGTCGACCTCCAATAACGCACATAGACGCTTCAGACCGCTCTTCATCTCCTCCACCGTGCCGGAGAGGCGCCCGCGCAGCTGTTCGAGAGACGCACGGTGCGCACGATCGCTCCTGGAAGAAATCAGCGAGGCGACTGCCTCGGCGCGGGAGAGATCCATTTTCCCATTCAGATACGCCCTGCGAGTGAACTCGCCGGGGTCGGCCCTTCTTGCGCCGGCCGAAAGCGCAGCGTTCAACACGCCGTTGGTGACAAAGAGACCCCCGTGGCAGCTGATCTCAAGCGCGTCTTCCCCCGTATACGAGCGCGGACCCCTGAAGACAGTCGCGAGAACCTCATCCACCTCCTGTCCCGCGTTATTGACGATCGTCCCGTGATGGACGGTGTACCCCCGGGCGGTCGAAAGCGGTCTGCGTCCCCGGAATATCCGGTTCCCGATCTGCAGCGCTTCCGGACCGCTGATGCGTATCACGGCAATTGCACCTTCACCCGGCGGGGTCGCCACCGCAGCGATCGTATCAGTCGGTGAGATCTTCATGATGCATCCGATAAGGATTTATAAGCTACAACTTTCCACATAGAGTATCAACGAACTCTGCGCCGGAGGGGACGGGGGAAGACATAATGAAAACGCCCCTCGGGAATGCCGGGGGGCGCTCGAGATCGTTCGGGAGGAAGTGTTACTTCATCTTCGGGAGGTCCTTTGTCAGCCGGGCAAGGATCCCGCCTCCCCCTTTTTTCGGGTCGACCTTTCTGAGCGGTTCGTCTCCTGTCCTCTTGTTGAACCAGACCTGCTGGCTGATTGCAAGAAGGTTGAAAACGAAATAATACAGGTTGAGGCCCGACGGCAGGCTGTTGAACATGAGCGTCATCAGCACGGGCATCATCCACACCATCGCTTTTTGCCGCGGGTCGGTCACTGTCATCTTCTGCTGCAGGAACATCGTGACGCCCATGGCCAGAGCCAGACCGGAGACGTCGGTGATCCCGAAAAGAGGAATGGTAAACGGAAGCCGGAGTACCGCGTCCGGAATCGAGAGATCATTGATCCAGAACATAAACGCAGATTGCCGAAGTCCGATGGAGGACCTGAAGACGGCATACAGAGCAAAGAGAATCGGCATCTGCAGCAGCATGGGGAGGCAGCCCGCGGCCGGGTTGACTCCGTACTCCTTATACAGGTTCATGATCTGCTGGTTCTGCTTGTTCGGGTCGTCCTTGTATTTTTCCCGGATCTCGTTCATCAACGGCGTGAGAGCCTGCATGCGCTTCATCGACTTCAAGCTGGTACGCGTCAGCGGCTGGAGCGCCAGCTTGATGATGATGGAGAATACGATGATGACCCAACCGTAATTCGGAATGAACATATGGAGAAACTGGAACAGCGGGATCATGACATACTCGGAGATCGGCCTGATGATCCAGGCGGAGCCAAGACTCATGATCTGTTCGAGACCGCGTTTGTACCCTTTCACGATGTCAAAAT
>DASVIU010000751.1:0-6997 GCA_036386275.1 Bacteroidota bacterium
GTCTCCGGAGTCCTCCCGTCGTCGCATCAACCCGACGCCGGGTTTCAGGAAGTTCTCCGGATGATGGGTTGCCGCGTTGAGGCGAGGGAGGGGGGGACGCTCGTTTCACGGGGGGGGGCACTCCGGGGGATCGACGTCACGATGAACGGGATGCCGGACGCCGTCCCCGCGCTTGTCGCGATCGCGCTTTTCGCCGACGGGGAGACAACGATCCGGGGGGTGGGGCAGCTCCGCTACAAGGAGTCGAACAGGCTCGAAGGGTTTGCCGGGGAGCTCAGGAAGCTCGGAGCGGAGATCGGGGTCGAAGGGGACGTCATGAGTGTCAGGCAGGCGAAACTGCACGGGGCGCTGCTCCGGACGCATGACGACCACAGGCTTGCGATGAGTTTCGCCGTTATCGGTCTCCGCGTCCCCGGCGTGATAATAGAGGATCCCGGATGCGTCCGGAAGTCATACCCCTCGTTCTGGGAAGAACTGGAACGGTTGTTGGAACAGAGCGCTCAATCAGGACGATAACTTATGGCAGGAAACACATTCGGCTCGTACGTTCGCATCACGACATTCGGCGAGAGCCACGGTCGCGCAATCGGTGCGGTCATCGACGGCGTGCGTCCCGGGCTTCCGATTGACATGGACTTCATACAACACGAACTTGACCGGAGACGTCCGGGGCAGAGCGCCGTCACGACGTCACGCTCGGAAGCCGACAGGGTTGAGATCCTCAGCGGGGTATTCGAAGGAAAGACAACCGGTACCCCTGTCTGCATGCTGATCTGGAACAGGGATCAGAAACCTCAGGCGTACGAGAAGATCAAAGACATGTTCAGGCCGGGGCACGCCGGCTACACCTACCTTGCAAAATTCGGTGTCAGCGATTACCGGGGGGGAGGGCGATCGTCGGGAAGGGAGACCGCGGCGAGAGTCGCCGCAGGAGCATTTGCGAAAAAGCTCCTCGCGTCGCGGGGGATCGACGTCTTCGCCTACACGCTCGAGGCGGGGGGGATCCGGGCGAAGAGGTTCGTGAGGGACCAGATCGAAAAAAACCCTCTCCGCACCCCCGACCCGGCCGCCGCCAGGAAGATGGAGAATCTCATACTGAAGATGAAAAAGGATGGGGACTCGGTCGGTGGGATCGTCGAAGTGGTCGTCAGGAATCCCCCGGCGGGACTGGGGGACCCGGTGTTCGACAAGCTGGAGGCGGACCTCGCGAAGGCGCTCATGTCCATCGGTGCGATCAAGGGGTTTGAGGTGGGGAACGGCTTTGCCTCTGCAAGGCTCCGGGGGAGCAGGAACAACGACCCGATGTATCTCGAGAGGAAGACCGGGCGCGTACGGACGCGGACGAACAACGCGGGGGGAATTGCAGGGGGGATTTCCAACGGGGAAGACATCGTCGTACGGATCGCGGTCAAACCTCCCTCATCCATCCGAAAAAAACAGGAAACAGTCACCCTTGGAGGGAAATCCGCGACGATATCGGTGGAGGGAAGGCATGACCCGTGCATCTGCCCCCGGGTGGTCCCCGTGGCGGAATCCATGGTCGCGCTGACGATCATCGATCATCTCATGCGGCAGAGGCTTCTTGCCTCGAGGAGCCGGCTGCAGAATTTGCGCGACACGATAGACCTGATCGACCGGAACATGCTCCTGCTGCTGGCCGAACGCCAGGGACTCGTGCGGCAGATCGGTGCGATCAAACGGAGGCGGGGGAAACTCGTCCGTGACCGGAAGCGTGAAAAGAACGTCCTGCGGACGCAGCGCGCGGGCGCGCGCGATCTCGGCCTCGACGAGGAGATGATCGAGAGGATATTCCTTGATATCTTCGGGCTGGCGCGGGCCTCACAGAAAGGGATCGTCGGGCGATGAAGGGGGGAGTCGGCCTGATCGGTTACGGACGCTTCGGCAGGCTCGCAGCGCGCTACTGTGCGCGTGAGGCCGAGGTGCATGTGCATGATCCGCGCGTTCGCGTCAGCGCCCGGAGGGGGATACGCCGCGCCACGCTTCGAGAAGCCGCCTCACAGCCGGTGGTGGTCCTTGCGGTCCCCATCTCGGAACTTCGCGGGGTGCTCCGCTCGATACGGACGCTTGTGCCTCCCGGGGGGCTCGTCATCGACGTCTGTTCGGTCAAGGTTGTCCCCCTTGTCTGGATGAAACAGTTACTCCCTCCCTCGGTGTCGATCGTCGGGATGCATCCCCTGTTCGGCCCGGACAGTGACACGGGGTCGCTTGAGGGACAGCGGGTCGTCGTCTCACCTTCCCGGAATGGGGCGCGATGGATGGGGAGGATCCGTGCGCTGGCGCGGTCGCACGGGGTTCGTCTCCACGTCATGACGCCGGCTGCGCACGACCGTCTGATGGCGGAGACACTTCTTCTCACGCAGTACATCGGTCGTCTCCTTCAGGGGGCGGGGATCCCGGAGAGGGCCTGGTCGACCGCTTCCTACGGCCACCTGAGGCTCATCGTCCGGACCGCGCTCCGCGACTCGGAACAGCTTTTCCTCGACATGTGGCGCTACAATCCCTACGGCCTCCGGACCGTGCGCGCCCTCATCAGGTCGCACCGCGCGCTCCTCCGGAAGACGCGGGTGAAGATTGATATTTAGGCAATTATTGGACTTATTGACTGGCTGCGTCCACATTCACCAGGGAGAAGCTTGACCCCGACGATCCAGATCCGCAATGTCACCAAGAGATTCGGTTCCTTCGTCGCTGTCGACAACCTGGACCTGTCGATCGGCAAAGGGGAATTCTTCGGATTCCTGGGCCCGAACGGGGCGGGGAAGACGACGACGATTAAGATGATCACCGGCCTCTACGCTCCGACGTCCGGTTCCTGCCTGATAAACGGGTTTGACGTCCACCGCGACCCTGTTCCCGCGAAACGGTCCCTCGGGTATGTCCCCGACCAGCCGTTCATGTACGAGAAGCTTACCGGGCGCGAGTTCCTGTATTTCGTCGGCGGCATCTTCAGCATGCCTGTGGCCGTGGTGAAGGAGAGGATCGGTGAGTACATCGAGATGTTCGAGCTCGGCGATTTCATCGACAAGAGGGGGGAAGAGTTTTCACAGGGGATGAGGCAGCGGATCGTCCTGTCCGCCGCGATGATTCACGATCCGGGCGTGCTCATCATCGACGAACCGCTTGTCGGCCTTGATCCGCGCAGCTCGCGTCTGGTGAAAGACACGCTCAAATGGAGGACCACGCAGGGGCTGACGATATTCATGTCGACGCACCTCCTGGAGATCGTGGAGGAGCTCTGCGACCGGATCGCGATCATCAAAAAGGGACGGATCATCTACGAAGAATCCCGGGGCGCCGCGCGGAGGTCCAACGGCCAGCTCGAGACCATGTTCCTGGAATTGACCAAATAGCGGCGGATGCCACAATTCATTCTCATCCTGAACGTCAAAGCAAACGCGTTCATCAAGAACGTCACGGATTTCCGCCTGCAAAGCGTCTTCAAGAATCTCTCTTCGGTTCTGATATTCGGCGGCGTGGCGCTCGGCGTGTTCCTCCTCTCGCGCGCCGCGACAGGATACCTTCTCCAGCAGGCGCACATCGGGCTCTTCCTGTTCCACAGATTCCTTTCGATGCTCCTCTACGTATTTTTTATCACCGTCAACCTCGGCAACATGATTGTTTGCTATGCGACGCTGTACAAGTCGGAAGAGGTGACGTTCCTGATGGGCCTCCCCGTGCCGCACCTCACGATATTCGCCGTCAAGTTCATCGACAATTTCTTTTACAGCTCCAGTACGCTCCTCCTTCTCGGACTGGCACTCCTTCTGGGATACGGGTCGTATTTCGGGATGTCCCCCTGGTTCTATCTCTTCACATTTGCGGGCGTGCTCCTCCCCTTCATGCTGACGGCGGGGGTACTTGCCGTCATCGTGCTGATGATACTCATCCGGGTTGCCTCACGCGTCGGCATCCGGTGGCTCCTGGCCGGCATCATGATCATCTACCTCTCCGCGATCTATCTCTATTTCTCGGCGGTCAACCCGGTGGACCTGGTGCAGCAGGTGATGAAACACTATCCCGACGTCAATGCGTACTTCGGCTACCTGGATCCCCCGTTCGTACGGTATCTTCCGAACCACTGGGTATCGGAGTTCATGTACTGGACCGTCGCGGGAGACCCTGCCCACGCGAGCTGGTACCTTTTGACCCTCTTTTATATACTTGCGGCGCTTCTCGTGACGGCGTGGATGGTTGCGCGCACCTACTACTATAAGAGCTGGGTGAACGCGTCGGAATCGCGGCCTCCCGGGTCCGGCCGTCCGGGGTTCCTCCAGGTCCGGTCCATGGAGTTCGGACGTGAGGGGATACTCCCGCGCCCTGCCGACGTGGTCCTCAGACGGGATTTCTGGGTTTTCTTCCGGGAACCGAGCCAGTGGCTCCACCTCCTGCTGATGTTCCTCCTCCTCATGGTTTTCCTGGTCTCTATCAGCTCTCTCGAATTGAAGCTGACTCAGCCGTTTCTCCAGACGATTTCTTATCTCGTGGTTTTCCTGTTTGACGGGTTTCTCATTGCATCGATCTCTCTCAGGTTTGTCTTCCCCGCGCTGAGCCTCGAAGGGGACGCTTTCTGGTGTATCCGTTCCGCCCCGGTGAGCCTCCGGAAGCTCTACTGGCAGAAATTCATCGGATCGTTTCTCCTGATCGCCACGACGGCGGAGATCCTTTCGGTGGCATCGACCTCGGTGCTCCGCGATTCCCCCGTCCTCATACTTGTCGGATCAATTTGCACGGCGTTCGTCGCGCTGGGACTCACCTCGCTCAATCTCGGCGCAGGAGCCTATTTTGCCACATTCCGAGAGAAAAACCCGATACGCATCGCTTCCTCGCAGGGGGCATCACTGACGTTCCTCGCGGGGATGGTGTACCTGGGAGCCGTCGTGGCCCTGCTTGTTGTTCCCCTGAACCGGTATTTTGAGATTCTGATCATCCGGGGGACCACATCCCCGGGCTGGCTGGCGATCCCGCTCGTCGCCGTCGGGATCCTGACGGCCATTGTCTTTGCCGGTTCGACGGGAGTCGGACTGGCGACCCTCCGCAGGGACTTCTGAATGAGAGAACCTATGATTCTTTCACTTCGCTCTGTGACGTTTTTCGCCGGACTTCTCATCGCCTGTGTCCCGGCCGCCGGCCAGGTCCGCCTGGAATACTCGGAAAAAAACGAGGCGGTATTCAGGGATGCTGTCGCGCGCTACGATTCCGGGTTCACCCGGGAGGCCGTCGTCCGGTTCGACAGGTGCATCACGGAATTCCCCGCGGGACACCGCATTACTGCTGCGTACGTCATGAAGGGGAAAGCCCTCTACCGGCTGGGGGAAAACCTTGATGCCGCAAAAACGTTGAAGGCATTCCTCTCGCGCTATCCCGTAAGCAGTTACGTCCCCGACGCCGAACTTACGCTCGGCCTGATCTATGCGAAAATCGAGCGTCCCGAGGAGGCGATGGAGATGCTCCTGGCCGCGTCCCGGGCGCTGAAGCCGACGTCTCCCCCGCTGCTCGGCCGGAAGATCGAAGCGGCGATGGATTCCACTGTTGACACGCGTCTCGGGCCGGCTCCGCTCAGAAGGTTTCTGACACAGGCGGTGACGCCCGCCGAACGATCGTACCTCTGGATCAAGATCGCCCAGCGGGAGGCGTCTGCCGGGAACATCGTTGCCTCCGTCGTCGCGCTCGATTCTCTTGCGGGGCGCTACCCGGAAAACCGCTTCGGGCCGCAGGCCGCGGAACTCCGGGCCCGCATCATCGCCACGAGCAACGTGAAGCTGGGTGTGCTCCTCCCTCTCATGAAGAAGGGGGATCCGTCCCCCGTCAGGGACGTCGGGAACGAGGTCTACGAGGGTGTGCAGTTTGCGGTCGAGAGGTACGGGCTTGATCCCGGGCGTCGCATCACGGTGTCGCTTGAGACCAGGGATTCGGAACGGGATCCCGCCATTGCCACCGCCGCCGCGCGGGAACTCGCCGACGACAAGGATGTGGTGGGAATCCTCGGTCCCGTGTTTTCGCCGGAAGTGACCTCCGCGGCGGCGGTCGCCAACGCGCGCGGTCTCCCGCTTGTGACCCCGACCGCGAACGCGAACGGGATCGCCGCGACGGGAAAGTACGTGTTCCAGACAAACCCTGATTACGACGTGCGCGGACGCGCCATGGCCCGGTATGCGGTCCAGGATCGTGGATTCCGCACACTGGCCGTTCTCGCCCCTTCTGATACCTATGCGAAGTTCCTCGCCGAGGCCTTTCTCCGGGAGGCCGCCAGGCTCGGGGCGCGCGTCCTGAGCACGCAATGGTATCAGCGCGGAACGTCCGATCTGAAGCCCCAGCTCGCATCCATCAGGCGCGCCGGGATGCTGGAGGGGGCCGACGCGAAGCTCTCTTTTGGGGGGAGAGTCAGGCCGGCCACGCTCATGAAGTTCGCCGGTCTTGGCGTCCCTCTCAAGCGGATAGACTCGCTCATGAACAGAGCCAGCGTCATCAGCGCGCGTCAGCTCCTCGGCCCCAGGGCGCGAGCGCTCCTGGATTCGATGGAGATCCCCGTCGTGTACGACGAATCAAGGGTGGACAGTCTCGAGTACCCCGTGGAGAGCATTGATGCGATCTATGCACCGATAAGCGGTGCGGAGGAGATCGGGATCGTCTCGTCGCAGGTCGTCTATTTTCATTTTCAGACACAGGTTCTCGGGTCAGGGGAGTGGAACAGCTTTGCCGAACTGAACGCCAACAGGCGATACGCGGAGGGGGTCGTGTTCGAGTCGGACACGTTCATCGATACTGCGGGGGGAGCATATGCCTCGTTCGCCGAAAGCTTCGCGGCCCGCTTCAGAAAAAAGCCGACGAAGAACACACTCTTCGGCTATGACACGGCCGACATGATGCTCCGGCTGATCGGCAACGGTGCCTCGACGCGCGAGACGCTGGAGAAGGCCCTGGCGGGGCTCCGCGACTACCGGGGCTTCCATTCCCGGATCGCCCTCGGTGCCGACCG
>DASVIU010000752.1:0-2946 GCA_036386275.1 Bacteroidota bacterium
CAGCGACGACGGATCCCTGTTGATCGCCTCGATCATCGAACGGAGGAAGTGATACGTCGCATTCACTCTTACTCTGTACGGCTTCAGCATGTGCGTTTCGATAAGCACGGCCGGCCGGTTCTGGAGCGCCGCAAATCCGGTAGAAAAACGCGGCGTGGAGGACCCGGCATTGAGCCCCTTGCCCGGATCGTTCTCCTCGCGGGGGAAAACATAGTTGAATATCCTGTGACCGGATTTCTCGACGACAGGAAGAGCCGACGGCAAGAGGCTCTCCTGTATCCATGCACTCACCCCAGCGTCAAGATACGGAGCCGGCTCCACCGCGTATGTGATATCGTACTGAAAGTCGATACCGTCCGTAACGTGACAGTCGACGTACAGATCCGGAAGCCAGGCGGTAAAGAGACGGAGCATTGCTTTCATCTCCGGGGCCTCGGCTTTCATGTAATCCCTGTTGAGGTTCAGGTTACCCGCGGTGGTGCGCCATCCCATTTCCTCCGGACCGTTCTGGTTGATCCTGTTGAACGGACCGAACCTTTCGTGGCCGTCCACGTTGAATATCGGAACAAACAGTATGATCGTGCTGTCGAGCAGGTGGGCGAGACTCTTCGTCACCGCGATATCACGCATGAGCATGAGGCTCGCGTCCTTGCCGTCGATTTCTCCGGCGTGAATGCCGCTCTGTATGAGTATAACCGCCTTCCGGGTCCGGGAGGTTGCCGCGGGGTCGAACGCGCGTTCTCTCGAGAGTATCACAAGAGGAAGCTCCCGCCCGCGGGGGGAGGTCCCGAAGGACGTCACGCGCATCCAGCGTGAAGCTCCTTCGAGCCTGCGGCAGTAGGCGAGCGTCTCATCATAGCGAGGGGTTCGTGTGCCACCGCTCCGCTCGAAATCCGTCGCCCATGTGCTGTCGCCCCGTGCCCGGGAAAGCGCCGGGACCATCACGAGCGGGCAGAGGAAGAGGAGGCATATGAAAGATTTTTTCATGCGAAACCGGGAATTGGTGAATTATGCAGGAGTACAGGAGGGAGAGAGAGCGGGAGTCGGACGCGCCAGCCCGGCGGAACGCCGGGTTACTCAGGAGAGGGCGCGGTCGATCGCCTCGATAAGTTCGTGGTAGTTATAGGGTTTTGTGAGGTAGTCGGTCACCCCGTACTTGGCGCACTCGCTTATCATATGGGGATCGCCATCCCCCGTCAACATGATCAACCTCGGGGTCAGATTCTTTTCTCTGATGAATTTCAGGACCTCCAGACCGTCCATGACAGGCATGTGTATGTCAAGGAGAACCAGATCGAATTTCTTGCTGCTCAGCATCTTCACCGCCTGGGCTCCGTCTCCCACAGTCTCCACCTCAAAACCCTCGAGGGAGAGATGATTCTGGACCAGGTCCCGAAGGTCCGGCTCATCGTCAGCATACAGGAGATGGATTGCCATGAAAATGTCGGCGTTTAGTGCGTTAGATCTACAATCTATGGGTTAGAACGGCAACGCGACGTGACAGATATCATCATATGTCGGGGGGACAGGACGTCCGGCATCATTTGACCCAGATAATGGTAATACCGGGGTTTGCCATTGTCAAGTCTGTGTCAGGGTATTGACCTATCTCCCTTCGAAGCTCCTGCGTCGCAGAGTCGTGCAGCGTGTAGTCTTCTCCATGGAATATCCCCCGGAACCGCCCCCGATGGCGGAAAGCCCAGTTCCTGACCAATTCGCGCGTGGCGCCACCCTTCCCACCGCTACCGTATCCATGGATGATTTTGACAATCCGGAGTGCAGGAGAATTCCTGACCGTCTCCCACGCATCAAGGAGGGCGCTTTCAACCTCCTCAGGACGCCGGCGCGGGTGTGCGACGTCGATTGTCAGGAGCACGGGGCTCATGGAGCGAACCGGCGAAGGCGGAGTGAGTTCGTGACCACGCTGACGGAGCTGAGCGCCATCGCACCGGCGGCGACGACCGGGGTAAGCAGTCCGAATGCGGCGAGCGGGATGGCGATGACGTTGTAAAGGAACGCCCAGAAGAGATTCTGCCTGATTATTCTGAGCGTTCCAGAGGAGAGCCTGATTGCGAGCGCGATCGTCGCCAGGTCCCCTTTCATCAGCGTGATGTCCGCCGCCTCCATCGCGATATCGGTCCCCGTGCCGAGCGCAATGCCAACGTCGGCCTGCGCAAGCGCAGGGGCGTCGTTGATCCCGTCACCGACCATGGCGACGGTCTTCCCCTCCGACTGAAGCCGGCGAATCCGGTCGGCCTTTCCTGCGGGGAGAACGCCGGCGAGAACGTTGTCAATCCCGGCACGGGACGCAATCGCCCGGGCGGTGGTTTCGTTGTCTCCCGTCAGCATAATGACGTCGATACCCATCTGCCGGAGCTCCCCGACAGCCCCCGCGGAAGTCGGTTTGATCCTGTCGGCAACCGCGATGATCCCGGCAACAGCGCCGTCGATCGCGACGAGAAGGAGCGCCTTCCCTTCCCCCGTAAGCTTCTCAACGGAGGGGAGCGCGCCGGTGATGTCGATCCCCGATTCCTTCATCATTGCGGCGTTACCGGCGGCCACCGGCCGGCCTTCAACGATCCCGGTGACCCCCAGACCCGTAAGTGAGCGGAAGGATTCGCACTGAGGGATCTCCCCGGGGGAGCGGCGGGCGCTCTCGATGACCGCTTCGGCGAGAGGATGTTCCGATTGCCGCTCGACGGCGGCGGCGTAACGGAGAAGACCATCACGGGTGTTCTCCCGCATCAGAATGACATCGGTGACCGCCGGTTTTCCCTCGGTCACGGTCCCGGTCTTGTCCATCACAATTGTCGTGACGGATTTAACCTTTTCAAGACTTGCGGCATTCCGAATGAGTATGCCATGCGACGCGGCGACGCCTATTCCTACTGTCATCGCGGTGGGGGTGGCAAGCCCGAGGGCGCACGGACAGGCGATGATGAGGAC
>DASVIU010000753.1:0-2429 GCA_036386275.1 Bacteroidota bacterium
AGGATGTCCTCATGGAGAGATCCTTAGAGGCGGCCTAGGCTGATCGGCTGCAGGAGGGAGCGTCGCACGACCGTGCCAGGCCGCCGACAACCGGATCGCAAACTCCCATAAAGGCACACAAGTCTCTCCGCCAGTCGAACAGGACGAAGAGGCATATGAGAATGATCAGAAAACGATCATCACTGGTAGCGCAAAGTACGACCCTCTATTGCCAAAATCAAGGCGGTTTTCCTCAGACCATCTTCCGTCAACCAATGATCTCATTCTAGAATCGCTGGCGGAGGATGGAACAATCGAAGATCAGAAAATTGAAAATCAACGTTCTGTACGGCCCCCACCGACCAGTCAGTTTGACTCTCGCCCTCCTCTCCCCTATCTTGTCGCTGTACTGTTGGATCTTCGTGCCGAAGTGATAATACACGTGAGTGTAGGTTTCCCATGATCGGCAAGGTTGTCTCCCACTACAAGATCCCCGAGCATCTCTCGGCGGTGCACTCATAAGTGCCCGCAATCGCCATTCAGCTCGACATTGAGCAACATCAGGCTTCGCCATGACCCCCATCCAGCCAGCGAAAGCCCCGATATCCGGGCAGAGGTAGACTGTCGTAACTACGGAGACAAGAAGATGAAAAACACAATTGTCCTTATTCTTGCTCTCGGGCATGCCGTTGCCGCTGCACAGCTGCCCGCGTACAAAAACCCATCGCTCCCCGTTGAAGCGAGGGTGCAGGACCTGTTGCACCGAATGACGCTGGAAGAACAGGTTGCGCAGCTGTGTGGTTTCTTTTCCCGGGATACACTCGCCTTTGATGCGAACGGGAACTACGTCGGCATCCAGGACACTGCCATCCTCAATCAAGGGGTGGGCTCATATGGGACGTGGGCTCTTCGCCACACGCAGTCGCTCCGCTTCCGCACAGCGTGCATCAATGGGATTCAACGGTACATGATCCAGCGGTCTCGGCTTGGAATTCCTGTCTTCACTTTTGGCGAGTCCCTCCACGGTTTCATGGCCGACAGTTCGACATCATTTCCGCAAGCCATCGCGTTAGGCTGCACGTGGGACACCGCACTTGTGGAGCAGGTCTTCACCACCGCTGCCCGAGAGGCCAGCGCGCGGGGAACCCGGCAGGTGCTCTCCCCTGTGCTCGATCTTGCCCGGGACCCCCGGTGGGGGCGCACAGAGGAATGCTACGGAGAGGATCCCTACCTCGTATCGCGCATGGGTATGGCCGCGGTGTTCGGGTTTCAGGGACGAGGCGAGGTTATCGACAGTGCGCATGTCGCCGCTACGCTCAAGCATTTCGCCGGACACGGGCAGCCGGAGGGGGGACGCAACATTGCGCCGGTGAATTATTCGGAGCGCGAGTTCCGCGAAACGCATCTTTATCCGTTCGAGATGGCCGTGATGAGAGCTCACGCACGTTCTATCATGGCATCCTACAACGAGTGGGACGGTGTTCCAAACCACGTCAACCACAAATTGCTCACCGACATCCTGCGCACCGAATGGGGATTCACCGGTTTTGTCATGAGCGACGGTGGGGGCATGGAGGTGACGTACCGCGACCACCATGCTGCGGCGGACTCGGCCCAGTCGGGCGCGCTGTCGGTTGAAGCCGGCGTCGACTATGAGCTGGGGAGCGGGAAGTGTTTCCGGCCTCTCGTGGAACTGGTGCACGAAAACAAGGTTCACGCATCGGCCGTGCAACGCGCGGTTGCCAATGTGCTTCGTGTGAAATTCGAGTGCGGATTATTCGACAAGCCGTACGCCGATGTGGACGCTGTGCAGCGCGTGACACACAGCGGGGCGCATACAGCCCTTGCTTTGAAGGCGGCCCGCGAAGCGATGGTGCTCCTGAAGAACGAGAAGGGGACCCTCCCCTTCGATGCCGGGAAGATCAGGACCCTGGCGGTTATCGGGCCCAATGCTGCAGGCATTCACCTGGGCGGGTACGCGCCGGTTCCCATGCAGGGGATCTCGGTGCTGGAGGGAATACGGGAGTTTGCCGGGGGAAAATTCAACGTGCTGTACGCCGAAGGATGCAGGATCACACTGAACGCAGTTTGTCACTGGCTTGTCAACGAAAACCCCATTCCCAACACCCGCCAGAACGACGACCAATTGATTGCCGCCGCGGTCCGTGCGGCGGAACGGAGCGATGCAATTGTTCTGGTCCTGGGCGAAAAGGAATTGATCTGCCGCGAAGCCTGGAGTGAGAACCATCTGGGTGACCGGGATAATCTGGACCTTGTCGGGCGGCAGGAAGACCTGGCAAATGCTGTCCTAAAGCTGGGAAAGCCGACAGTGGTCCTGCTGATCAACGGGCGCCCGATCTCTATCAATGAGCTGTCTAGGAAGGCCCCCGCGATTGTCGAGTGCTGGTATCTTGGGCAGGAAACCGGAAGGGCTGTTGCCGATCTGATCT
>DASVIU010000754.1:0-3422 GCA_036386275.1 Bacteroidota bacterium
GTGGCAAGACGGGCTGTGAGTATCTCGCGTGCCCTGACGAATGATGCCTGCCATTCGGAGATCGGTCTTCCGGCGGATTGCTGCACCCGCCCGAGCTTGTAGAAATCAACATAGCTGTCCCGCATGCGCGCCGTCCGGTCGAGGAGCAGGTCCATCACCCTGTCGATCTGCTCAAGATGGACGAGCACTTCCACATACAGACCGCTTCCGTAGTCGCTCTTGTCGCGGGCAAGCCTGAGCCCCTGCTCGTAAGCCTTCATGGCCGACCTGTAGTCATCCCGGTTGTCGAGTTCATGGATCGCTTTGAACTGCTCTACCTGCCCCAGGAGGGTATGGGCCGCAATGTTCCCCGGGTCATCCGACACGCTCCGCTCGGCCGCTTTCACGGATTCGTCGATCCGCCCCTTCGCGGCGTAGGCGACGGACAGACGCCGCTGGGACTCGGCATCGCTCGGAGAGACCCCCACGGCCTGCTCCAGACGGGCGATGGCATTGTCGTATCCTCCGCGGGATTCCTCTGCCAGCCCCCAGGCCCGGAATGTCTCGGAAGTTCTCAAGCCCGCACTCAATGAGCGCTGCACCTCGCTTATCGCCTGTGCAATATGCGATTGCTGCTTCTCGACGGATGTTTCGTAGGCAAGCATATGCGCCCATGCGGCGGCCGAGTAAGTCTCGGCAAATTCCGGGTCGAGATGGACAGCCTGGTCAAAAAAGACGAGCGCCTCCTCGGGCGCAAAATTGTCCCCGTAGCGGAGGAGCGAGCGGCCCCTGAGGTACAACTCGTATGCGGCTTCATTGTTGGTGGCGCCGCCGTACAGCGGGCCACCGGCCGCAGTGAGGGGTTTGACGCCCATCCCCAGCGCAAGCCCCCGCACGATCTCGGGGCGCAGGGCCGGGAGTTCCCTCGCGGACACATGGAACTGCGTCGACCAGCGACTTTTGGCTGAGAGCGTGTCTCCAAAATTGAGGCGGAGATCGTAGTTGTCCTGCACACGGCTGATCGACCAGGAAAGGACGTAATTCGCACCCAGCGCCCGGGCGATCTGTCCGGGCGGAGCCGCGGATGCACCGAATGCATTCGAGGTCGCAGGGTTTATCACGCGTATGTCGGCAATCCGCGCGAGCTCCGCCATCACGTCCCCCGCGAAGCCGTCGGCCACATATGCAAGGGACGTGTCACCCCCGGTCACCGGGGGGAGGACCAGAACGGAATAGCGCGCCGGCGAGACACTGTTGCGGATATAGTCCACGACAAGCCACACTGCAAGGGCGAGGACCGCGACCGCCGCGATTGTGAGAACAGGCTTGAGGGGGATGTGGATTTGCGAGAACCGGTTGACGATGCGCTGGGTCAGAGGGAGCGGCGGGGGACCCACAGGCCCTTTCTCTTCCGGAACAATGTCATAGTCCGATTCGAGTTTCTGGCTCAGCGATGATCCCCAGAAGTCGGTGGGCCTGCCGGACGCGGGAGGAGCCTCTTCCCGTGCCGGGCGCACGGACAATCCCGTGGCATGCTCCTTCGCACGCCGCTCTTCCTCTTCCGTCTGGATCCTCTCCGCCAGGTCGCGCGCCTTCATGATCTGCGCGCGGAGGGTGGTCGCCAGATCATGGGAGGGTTCCATGTTCAGCACTTCCCCGATGTATGCAAGGGCCTTGTCATACTTCTCCTGCTGGTAGTAGCTATTCGCCGCCTCCAGCATGTCCGCGATCTTCTTGCGACGTGCCTCCCGCTCAGCCATGTCGTCGGGAGAGGAGTGGGATTTCGGCGCAGCCGCAGACGGTGGGGAAGCCTGGCGGGGGGGGATGGCCGATGAGGGAATCGCCCGCGTCTGCTCGCGGGCTTTTCCCTTCTCCTCCTGAAGCGTCAGAAGCCGTGTCTTCAATTCGGCCAGGGCCGAATCGTCGGGTATGATCTTGCTCAACTCGGCAAACAGCTCGGCAGCCTTCTCGGACTTACCACGTTCGAGTGCGCTCTGCAGGCGCTCACGAATGACAAGAATCTTCTGCTCGGTGGCGGCCTTGTTTCCTGCCCCGGGGGTCTCGGCGGCAGGGACGGGAAACGGGGCGGGAGACTTGCTCTTCAGGCGATCGGCATCGGCGCGGCCCGCGCGGCTGCGGTCGTCGTCTTCAAGCCGTTTCATTTCCGCTTCTTCCGCCCGCCTGCGGATTTCTTCAAGCAGTTGCTTGCGGGAGGGGTCGCTGGGATTATGTTGATCGTCCGACGGCATAACTCATGCGTAGTGGACTGCGGGGGGGGGACCGGAGTGCATCAACCGCAGAATACTGGGTAATATATCCAAATCGGTTCCGAATGTCAACAATCGCGGCTTGACTTCAATCACACTTCTTTCTACGTTCCCTGTGTCCTTACCACACATCTCATCGGAGAACCAATGGGCCCGATTCTTATCCTGCTCATACTTGCCGTTGCACTTGTCGCATGGGCGATCATGAAGTACAACGGGCTGGTGACGCTGCGCAACCAGGTGGCCAACGGCTGGAAGCAGATCGATGTCCAGCTCAAACGGCGACACGACCTTATCCCGAATCTCGTCAATACTGTCAAGGGCTCCATGGAGTTCGAGCAGGAGACGCTGCAGAAGGTCATCGCGGCAAGAGGCGCCGCCGTGAGCGCGACCGGCGTGGCGGATGCGGCCGCGAAAGAAAGCGTCCTCTCGTGCGCCCTCGGGCGGCTCTTCGCGATCGCCGAGAGCTACCCCAGCCTCAAATCGAACGAAAACGTGAAACAGCTTCAGGAAGAACTCTCAAGTACGGAGAACAAGATCGGTTTTGCGAGGCAGTTCTACAACGATATCGTCACGAAATTCAATATTGCCCTGCAGGTCTTCCCGGGGAATATCGTGGCGCGGATTTTCGGTTTCAGTCCGTCGGAGCTCTTCGAGATCAAAGACGCGGGGGAGCGTGACGTTCCGCAGGTCGATCTCTCCCTGAAGAAATAGCCCGCTTCACGTGTCGGACGCTCACGCCAACATATTCGAGCAGCAGGCGGCGAACCGGCGGAACACCATCCTCGTCATGGCGTTCTTCGTCCTTTTCGTCGGATTCCTGGGGTTCGGGTTCGACGTGTTTCTCTTCGGTTTCTCCCCGGGAGGGCGCGCGTTTTCCGGCTTTCCAATAGCGACGTTTGCCGCTCTCCTCCTCGGAGGGGTCAGTGCCTACAGGGGGTTGGAGAACGGCGCACGTTCCATTCTCAATTCGTCGGGGGCGCTGCCGGCACCCCCGGACGACCCGCGGTACAGGCAGCTTCACAATGTTGTCGAAGAGATGGCTATCGCCTCGGGGCTCCCGAAGCCGCAGGTCTACGTGATCCCCGATCCCGACCCGAATGCATTCGCGACCGGGAAGGACCCCGGGCATGCCAGCATCGCCGTGACGCAGGGGCTCCTCGATTCTCTTGACAG
>DASVIU010000755.1:0-2423 GCA_036386275.1 Bacteroidota bacterium
TGGGACCACGGGCATGAAGCTTCTGGGTGCTGATGCCGATCTCAGCGCCGAGACCGAATTCGTACCCGTCCGTGAACCTCGTTGAAGCATTCACGTATACGGCGGCCGAATCAACCGAGCGAAGGAAGCGCTCGCCGTTCGCTTTGCTTCCGGTGACGATCGCGTCTGAATGGTGAGAGCCGTAGTGGTTGATGTGATCGATCGCCTCACTCAGGGTCTTGACGGTTTTGATCGCTATGATCAGATCGAGGTACTCTGTATACCAGTCGGCCTCCCCGGCGTGTGCTGCGTCGGGGATGAGCGCGAGAGCCCCGTCGTCGCAGCGCAGCTCCACCCCCGCGCTCTTCAGCCTCTTCGCGATCCGTGGGAGGAATTTTGGGGCGATTCTCTCGTGCACGAGGAGCTTCTCCGCCGCGTTGCATACGGAGGGGCGCTGCACTTTCGCGTTATAGACGATCTCCTCGGCTTTCGAAAGGTCCGCCGAGCTGTCCACAAAGACATGGCAGTTTCCCTCTCCATGGGCGATGACCGGCACTGCAGAGGTTTCACGGATGAAATCGATCAACTGCCGGCTCCCGCGCGGAATGATCACATCAAGGTGTGTGCTCTGCTTCAGCATTACCCTCACCGATTCTCTGTCTGTGGAATCGATGAACTCGACGCAGCCCGACGGAAGATCCACATCTTCGAGCGACGTTCTGACGAGATCAGCAAGGATTTTGTTTGTGTGCAGCGCTTCCGATCCTCCGCGCAACAGGACCGTGTTGCCCGATTTCAAGCAGAGCACAGAGGCATCGATCGTCACGTTAGGCCGCGCCTCGTAAATGATCCCCACGGCCCCGAGCGGCACGCTTATCTTCTCAACCCTGAGGCCGTTCGGGCGTTTCACTCTTTCCCGAATGTGTCCGACGGGGTCGGGGAGTCTGATCACGTCGCGCACGCCCTTTATGACCTGCCGGATTCCGGTTTCGTTCAATGTCAGCCGATCGAGAAGAACCGGCGAGAGACCACCGCATCGTGCGCTCTCCAGATCCTCTCCGTTCGCTGCGAGGATTGCCGAAGTCCCGGTTCGCAGACGGGAGATTATCGCCCGAAGCAGCCGGTTCTTTTTCGCCGTGGGGCAATCGTACAGAATCCTGCTCGCGGCTTTGACGGACCGCGCCTGCGATTCTATCCGCTCTTCCATAGTCGTCATGGGTGCAGGAGAACCAGGTTGTCTTTGTGAATTACTTCGCCGTGAGCGCGGCGTCCGAGTACTTTTTCCACGTCGTCCGTTCTTCTCCCCCTGATCCTGGCGAGCTCCGCCGAGGAATAACCGCTTACACCCCGGGCAATCTCGTTTCCCATCACATCCAGCACCGAAATCGTATCCTTCGCGTTGAACACGCCAGTCACTTCGAGAACACCCGAGGGGAGCAGGCTCTTCCGGTGGTTCGTCAGGGCTGTCTTCGCCCCTTCATCAATCCTGATGGAGCCTCGCGGATGCGACACGAAACCGATCCATTTCTTCTTTACATTCAAGCGGTTCGCGGCAGGAAGGAACAGCGTCCCCCTGAATTCGCCCGAAACGATCTCCTGCAGCACCCGGGGATTGCCGCCGTTTGCGATGATCATTGCGATCCCCGCCGAAGTGCATCGCTTTGCCGCCTGGATCTTGGTCACCATCCCTCCGGTACCGAGCGCCCCTCCGCTTTTCTTCGCCTGTCTCTCCATCCGGGGAGTGATCGTCTCCACGATAGGAATGAGTTTCGCGCGGCGGTTGTGGGAAGGATCGTCCGAATAGAACCCGTCAATGTCACTCAGTATGATGAGGAGGTCCGCCCCGATCAGGTTCGCCACCATGGCGGAGAGATTGTCGTTGTCCCCGAGCTTTATCTCTTCAACAGCGACCGTGTCGTTTTCGTTTATGATCGGGACGACATCGTTCTCAAGGAGGACAGAGAGCGTATTCCTGGCGTTCAGATACCTTCCCCTGTTCACAAAGTCATCCTTCGTCAGGAGGATCTGGCCTACCATGCGCGAGTGACTCCGGAATGCCGCTTCGTACGCCTCCATCAGAATAGGCTGACCGATCGCCGCCGTGGCCTGTTTTTCACGCATTGTCCTCGGGCGCTCTTTGAGCCTGCGCGCTGCAACCCCCGCTCCGATTGCGCCCGAGCTGACCAGTGCAACATGGTAGCCCAGCGACTGGAGATGAGAAACTCCACCGGCTATGGAATTGATCCGCTCGAGATTCAACCCGGTGAGTTTGTCGGTCAGCAGGTTTGTGCCGATTTTGACGACAATCCTGGTCTTTTCGTGCAGTATGGCCTCAAGTCGACGCATTTCGAGTCCAATATAATCCCCGATTCGAAAAGCCTCCCCTTCGCGTCGGGGGACGCGGAGTGGAGCGGTGAAATGCGATCAAACAAATGGTTTTCCTT
>DASVIU010000756.1:0-6842 GCA_036386275.1 Bacteroidota bacterium
GGGACTATCGAGGTCCGGCCAATCGAGGAGGAACTCAGGGAAGAAAGTCGATACAGATGAAAAAGGGAAATCCACCGAATGACGTGAATGCGTATCTCAAAACCGTTCCCCGGGGCTCGCGGGCTGTTCTCGAAAGACTCCGCCGGACGATCAAGACCGCTGCACCGGAGGCCGAAGAGGGGATCAGTTACCGGATTCCGGTCTTCAAATATCATGGCCCCCTGGTGTTCTTTGCCGCATTTGAGAACCATTGCAGCCTTTTTGTCCCGAGTAAAGCCATAGTTGCTTCATTCAGCTCCGAGCTCAGGGGCTACCACACTTCGGGGGCGACCATCCATTTCACTCCGGACCATCCGCTTCCCGTCTCGCTTGTCAGGAAGATCGTCAAGGCAGGAGTCCAGGCGAATCTGTTGCGTGTTAAGCAAAGGAAAACATGACCATGAACCGTACAAGAGGGTTCAACAATGGAGTCATTTCAAGCCGACATTCATTGATCATCGGAGGAGATACATCATGGCAACGCTCAATCCCTATCTGAACTTTGCAGGGAACACCGAGGAAGCGTTCACATTTTACAGGTCTGTGTTCGGCGGAGACTTCACAACGCTGCAGCGATTCAAAGACACACCGGAAGCCGGCAGAGTCCCGGAGAAGGAAAAAAACATGCTCATGCACGTCTCGTTGCCAGTAGGGAAGGCAAACTCGCTCATGGCGACAGATGCACTGGAATCCATGGGGCACAAATTGACTGTAGGGAATAACATCCAGCTTTCGCTCGAGGCTGAGACTAAAGACGAAGCGGAAAAGCTTTTCAAAGGACTTTCGGCCGGCGGGAAGGTAACTGTGCCGCTTAACGACACATTCTGGGGGGCGTACTTCGGGATGCTTGTTGACAAGTTTGGAATTCAGTGGATGGTGAATTACACGCATCAGAAGTGATGATGTGTGCCGCTTTGTTCCCAATCTATGCCGGTGTGCTCCTCTGGGGAGGGCTGTACTTGCGCGTTGTCCGACTACGAACACTCCTTTCGTCGGGAAAGGGATAGATAGCTTTTCAGGTGAGGGAATCCTGAGCAATTGAGGCGATGACATAATCACACCACTAACTGAACGGGGTTTGTATGAAGAAGATCATCCCATTCCTCTGGTTCGATGACAAGGCCGAAGAGGCCGCGAAGTTCTATGTGTCGATATTCAAGAATTCCAGGATCGTGACTATGACTCGTTATGGAGAGACGGGGCCCGGCCCCAAGGGAACGGTCATGTCCGTGATATTCCAGCTCGATGGGGAACAATTTTTCGCGTTGAACGGCGGACCAGTATTCAAATTCTCGGAGGCCATTTCATTCTTCATAAACTGTGAGACACAGCAGGAGGTTGACGAACTGTGGGAAAAGCTTTCCGAAGGGGGAGCAAAATCGCAATGCGGGTGGCTCAAAGACAAATATGGCCTGTCATGGCAAGTGGTTCCTACAGTATTAGGAAAATACCTGCAGGACAAAGACCCCGAGAAATCAAGAAGGGTGATGGAGGCAATGCTTCAGATGACCAAAATCGACATAGATAAACTAACGCAGGCATTTGAGGGGCACTAATATGGAGGTCTACATGAGAAAGGTCAGCGCATTCAATTTCGTGACACTTGACGGCTACTTTGAAGGGCCGAAGAGAGATATCAGCTGGCATAAGCATGACGCGGACGTAACAGCATACGCTGTCGAAGGGCTCAAATCCGGGAGCACGCTCCTCTTTGGTCGCGTGACGTACGAGCTGATGGTAAGTTACTGGCCGACACCGTTTGCGATCAAGAATGATCCGGTCGTTGCTGAAGGAATGAACAAGGCAGAAAAGATTGTCTTTTCCAGGACTCTGAAAAAGGCCGAGTGGAACAATACCAGGGTGGTGAAGGACAATATTGGGGAAGAAATACGGAAGATGAAGCAGATGCCCGGCAAGGATATGACCCTGCTTGGGAGCGGAAGCATTTTGACACAGCTGGCAGAGCAGGGTTTGATCGATGAATATCAGTTCATGGTGGACCCCGTTGTCCTCGGCGAGGGGACACCTATGTTCAAAGGCATAAAGCACAGGCTCAACTTGAAACTTACTTCAACGAGGACATTTGAGAATGGGAATGTGCTTCTTTCCTACCTGCCTGGTGAAAACGCCTGAGGTCCTTGTCAATCGCACGTTCAGCTCGCTCGCCCAGCGGGCATCCAAGACTTCGATTGGATTCGATCCCGAATAGCCGTAGCTTTTGAGATGGATACCCTGAGGATTAGAGCTCTCTCCGGACTGGCGTTTCTCACGGTTATCCTCGGAGTATTTCTCTTTTTGCCCGCCTGGACGCTCGATTACTGGGAGGCATGGGTTTATCTGTTCGTGTTTTCCGGATCCTGCCTAATCGTAACCCTGTATTTCTTGAAACATGATACAGAACTGATAAGGCGTCGGGTCAAAGCGGGTCCGATTGCTGAAAAAGAAAGAACCCAGAAGGTCATTCAATCTTTCGCGAATGTGGCTTTCATTCTGGGAATTCTCCTCCCGGGTCTTGACCACCGTTTCCAATGGTCTCAAGTCCCGGTGTCTCTCGTCATAGTCGGAGATGTATTCGTGCTGCTGGGATTCGTCGCTGTGTTCTTTGTTTTCAAGGAAAACACGTACACTTCCGCCATTGTCGAGGTCGATCGAGAACAAAAAGTAATCTCGACCGGCCCCTATCGTGTGGTTCGTCACCCTATGTATGCCGGCGCGTTGGTAATGTTCCTTTTCACTCCTATTGCACTCGGTTCGTTTTGGGGGGTGCTCGGCACGATTCCGCTGATCGTGGTGATTATTTTCAGGCTTCTCGATGAAGAGAACTTCCTTTCGGAACACCTCGCTGGTTATGGTGAATACTGCAAGACTACCCGCTACCGGCTGATTCCTCTCATCTGGTAAGCTCCACCGCCTGACAAAAAAAGGCCCAGGTAAATTCTGGGCCTTTTGCATTCGATATGCCGGCGCGGCAACGTTGTTGTGATCCGCGCAGAACTTCCCGGATCACTTGCCGAAAGATTGCGCCAAACCTCCGGTCATGTCTTCCCACCCCCAGTGCTCGACCGCCTTTCCATTAACAAGGCGGATTACGTCGACCACACCCCACGAAGTTTTCTTGTTGGTGGCAGGCTTCCCCATGAACTTTCCCTTGTTCGTTCCCTCCCAGGTGGCGTACACGAAAACCTTGTCGCCGTCGGCAAGAATGAGCGTCGGGGTCCCGTGCAGATCAGGGTAAGCCTCGCGAACCATCTTGAAGTATGCCTTCACGCCCGCACCCCCTTTTGGCGTGCCGGAGGGCAAAGCCTGGTGCTCGATCATATCTTCCGAAACGTAGTTGCCAACTGCGTCGGCGTTCCCTCCATTGACGACTTCCCCGTAGAATTGAAGAAAGCGCATCTTCCCCGCCGTTTCCTGGTCAAGGTCAGCCCGGAAGTAATGGACTTTGTCGCCGGCGAAGACCGCCATCGTGTTCACTTTGATCGGATTGATGCCCATCGCTGCGAAGGCGTTTGATTGAACAGTCGACATCCAGGACAACGTGTCCCCTGACTGCTGCCATCCCCTTGAATCGACATGGAAACCAGACATCATTCCGCCCATCCAAACCTTTGCGGAATCTTTCCCTTTGTAGATGCTCCCATCTGGAGCTTTTACGACGACATCGTCGGCAAGAAGCCCGGCAAATCCATCAACGTTGTGAGTATTCACAAACGCATCCAACTGTTTCCCCAGAGGCACCAGGTCACGGTTCCCTCCTGCACAGCCGGCCAATACAAGACATGCGACGAAGAACCCAGAAATGGTTTTCACCACTGTTCCTCCTTCTGTAGTATTGTGTGTGGGGTTGGGTGGGTGTTACTTTGCGGTGGCTATCAGCACTTTCACGTCCGGCTTACCCATCACTCCTCCTTTGTCCATCGCCTCTTTCAGCTTGGGACTCGACACGAACCCTTCAAGGGCTCCGGCGCTGGGGAACGTCCCGATGATTGTCACCATGTTCGGATTCTTCACATCTGCGTAGACGCCCCAGACCTTCATTCCCGCCGCCCTGCGATTCGTTTCGTCTGCATCATACACTTTTCTCCAGGAGGCGTATTCTTTCACCTCGTGCGTAATAATCACTGTGACAGTTCCACTATGCGATTTGTCCTTCTTCATGTCCATTCCGCCCGATTGCTTCATGTCCTGAGCAAATGAGCCTATAGAGAGGAATAGAAGCAGGCATACCAAAGAAAGCATACGTTTTACCATGGTGGATCTCCCGAAGAGTGGATGGAATATTGAAGGTAACTGAGAATTGCACGCCAGAAAAACACCTAAGATGGTGCCAATGGGAACAGGCAACCTTTCTGAAACGTTCCAGGGACCAGGGAAAATCACCGGCATCAAAAAGGGGTCTTTTGAGGGGAATTAGCTAACAGTCCCGCATAAGAGCTCCGGGATTGTTAATCACGCCGATTTGAGGTGTGGCGGTCAACCCCGTCTGAGAGCGGCGGGACTTTCAGCTCAGCCGATTGATGAGAGCCACCAGGTATTTCGAGCGCATCTGTTCGCTTGCCATGATCTGCCTGGCGGGGGGGAGTTTGCATATCACCCCCAGAATGGCCGCCATCGCCCGATGACTGGTCAAGGCATGGTTATCGAAGATGAGATTCTGGAGTTTTCCCCGTTCGATGGCCATCAGCACCGCACGATGCGTTCCGTTCACCGGAGTCACAACGCGCTCCTTGCGCGATTGAAGCCGCATACTATCGTGTGAGCAGACTCGTACGCATATCCCGCAACCGAGACACCGGTCCTCATCCAGCGCCGCCTTCTTCATTTTAGGATGATGAGGATCGTTGGCGGAGACGAGCGTCATCGCCTCAACCGGACACGCATTGACGCACTTGCCGCACCCGTTGCACGTTTCCTCCGCCACCACCGGAAGATAATTCGTGGTGTGGATCGGATGCAGCACGCTGAACCGACGTTGGGCGATCATCGCTTCGCAGCAACAGCCGCAACAGTTGCAGATGAAGCTTACCTGCCGCTGGACATTCTCACCGAACTGCACCAGATTCCGATCGTACGCCGTCTCCAGCAATTCCCGGCATTCCCTTGCATTGACGCTCCGGGCGAATCCGTGTTTCGTCAAGGAGGCAGCGGTGAAGTTAAATGTCATGCAGATCTCCATCGGCGCATCGCATGCACGCCCAAGGTGCTGCATTTTATGCCGGCAGTAACACATCCCGACGCCGATGTGCGTCGCCGAATCGATCACATGCGTGGCGCGTTCGTAGTCGAGCACGTGTAAGCCGTTCTCCGGCGGCAGGACCGGCTCCTGCACATACGCCCTCCCCGGATGTGTAATCCCCTCGCCGAAGAGCTGCTTCACAAAGTCCTCCTCGACATTCAGATATTGATAGAAAAGCTCAGCGAGGAGTTTCTGGTCGACGTCGTCGCGGAGGCGCATCATCGAGAATTCGAAGAAGCCGGCCATGGGGGGCGGAAGGCAATACGTTCCGTCGATGTCGAGAAGGATGGCCCGGGAGGCCAGTTCATCCAGCACGCGCTGCGCATCGGGGATGGTCGTCTTCCAGACGCGGGCGGCCTTTTCCACGTTGAATGGCTTAATGGGAAGCCGGGCAACGAGCTCTGCCTCATGTTCGCCGAAGAGGAGCTCCAGGATATGGTACAGCACTTCAGACGGAGGAGCGCCTTGAGGAAAGCGATTGAGGCGGTCGACAAGATCTGTGTATCCGGACCTGAGTGTATGATGGGCCATCGGGAATACGGTTGTCAGGAGCGGCGGTAACGCACGGTCGAACTGAATGCGCCTGATTTACGGTCTGGTCTTTGCAACTTTGACGTCGACAGGTGTGAAATGCATCTTTATGTTCTTGTTCTTCAGAGAGATTCTGACGTCGGGATAGTATGTATACCCCTCCTGTGTGACCGCCCTTACCTCTCCGCTGATATAGTCCTCCCCGGTGCTCTCGTTCCACGTCTCAACCCGGGAGACTGTCGTGGTCAGAAACCCGGGTTCGACCGATACGTATTGCTGAAAAGCGCGGGCGCCCAGAGTATCCCGGCCATATTCGAATTCGCCATGGAGCGTGTCCGCCCGCGGAGTGCGGAAAAACCGCAGCAGGGCTTTGATGAATTTGAGCGCGCGCGGCGTGATCACGGTGCGGTCTTCACGCGGCAGTTTGACAAACGAAGGATAGGCAGAGTCGCTTGCGATATCGACCCACTGATCCGTGCCTTCGGTCAGATGCAGCAAGAACGAATTCAACGCGGGAGTTCTGATATCCCACTCCACGAGCGTCAGGCTTTCAATATGCGCCCCCGTAAGGTGAGCGAGAAATGAGATAACGAAATTCGGGTAGTCAATTTCTACGGAAAAATTACTCGTAATGCATACTGTTTCGGCGGCACCCGCGGTGTCGCGTACGTCGCGCTGCTCGGGGTGGGAAAGATGGGTGGCGAAGAGGGAGAGAAGGATAAGGCAAATCGGGCGTTTCATTTCAGACGCGACCCATCGATGGTGTGAAAAAAAGGTCATTAGACAGAAAGGGAGATCTGCCACCATAATATAGTGTATCGCCGATTATTCCTAAAGGGTATACAGCATAGGGATGAAATGAGGATTAATCACTTCTCAGAATGGTGCCTGCGGCGACATGGGCGCCGTGACTGTTAGGCCTGAATGTACAGCTATTTTGACTTTTTCGATCGATTTTTCTACTGTATTGTTCTGGCGTTCGTCTCCAGCAGCAAAGACCACACGCGGCACAAACCAAAGGAGGACGCAATGCACC